>NZ_CACVRB010000014.1:0-162937 GCF_902756455.1 Candidatus Avelusimicrobium caledoniensis
AAAATTTACAAACTCGCTACCCGCTCAAACATGTAAATTTCCTTTTCCGATTTGGCGCTTTTTGTAAACGGTGCTAAAGGGGCGGATAAACAACAAAAATATTACAGAATAACACGAAGTCCCTATTTGCAAAAGATAACATCATCAGCTTACAGAGGTTTGAGGCCTTATGCCCGGCCCGGCAAGGGCCTTGACAAATCAAAAAAAAAAACGATAATAAAGGGACGCAAAAAACAAAGGAGCAAACAATATGAAAAACATAAATAAAAATAAATGTCATTCCAAACTTGATTTGGAATCTCACCGCTTTCTAAAACGACAACAAGGTGAGACCCTGAATCAAGTTCAGGGTGACGTCTTATGTTATAACAACGCATTTACCCTCATTGAACTTTTAGTAGTCGTTCTCATCATCGGTATTTTGGCGGCGGTGGCACTCCCGCAGTATCAAAAAGCCGTGGAAAAATCTAAAGCCACGCAAGTAATGGCTCTTATAACATCCATAGGTGCCGCACAAGAGGCATACCGTTTGGCTAACGGAGATTATGCAACTTCATTTGATGAACTAAGTGTTGAGATTCCGTGGACAGGTAACTCCCGGTGGTGGAATAATGATAGTTATATTACAGATACTCGGTCTAATGGAAATTGGTCTATTCAGATGTTAAATGATAATGACATCGGAAACAAAGGTATTATTGCAGGGAAACTATCGGGGAAATTTGCTAATAAAGGAGGTTTAGTTTTCCTTTACCAATATGACCAAAATACAGCAGTACCCTTAAATCAACCGTTATGTATAGAACTGGCAGGCACAATTAGTCCCGGCGATTATTGCACAAAAGTACTCAACGCAACACTGGTACAGTCTGCGGCAATACGCTACTACACGTTACAACATTGAAAAACACGCCCCGCACAAAGCGGGGCGTGTCATTTACAAACTTGTCTGCAAACAACAAGTTAGAATGTGCCTAACTCCATTTGTTTGAAGAAGTCTTTATTAGACTTGGTAGACGACAATTTATCCAACACCATCGTCATCGCGTCCACCGGGCCGAGCGGAGCCAAGACTTTACGCATGATCCACACTTTGTTCAGTTCGTCCTCGCTTAAAAGCAAGTTTTCTTTACGTGTGGAACTGCGGTTGATATCCACCGCCGGGAAAATGCGCCGTTCGGAGAGTTTGCGGTCCAAGCACAGCTCGCTGTTGCCCGTACCTTTAAACTCTTCAAAAATCACTTCGTCCATGCGGCTGCCCGTTTCAATCATCGCCGTAGCAATAATGGTTAGCGAGCCGCCTTCTTCAATGTTACGCGCCGCACCCAAAAAGCGTTTGGGCTTTTGCAAAGACGTCGCTTCCAAACCGCCTGTGAGCACGCGCCCGGACGACGGAGCAACGGTGTTATAAGCGCGGGCCAAGCGGGTTAAGGAGTCTAGCAAAATCACCACATCTTTGCCCTGTTCGGCTAAACGCTTGGCTTTTTCAATGACCATTTCCGCTACTTGCACGTGACGGTCAGCCGGCTCGTCAAACGTAGATGCCACCACTTCGCCTTTGACACTGCGGCTCATATCGGTTACTTCTTCGGGGCGTTCGTCAATTAAAAGCACCATTAAAACGGCATCTTTATAATTTTCCGCAATAGAGTGCGCGATTGCCTGCAAAATCATCGTCTTACCGCTTTTGGGCGGAGCGACAATCAGCGCGCGTTGGCCTTTGCCAATCGGCGCAATGATATCAATGATACGCTGGGTCAGTGAGTTTTTATCCAGCTCCAACGTATAGCGTTCGTTGGGGTGAAGCGGTGTCAAGTTTTCAAAAAGCGGACGGTTGTAGATTTTATCGGAGTCAACGCCGTTTACTTTTTGTACTTGCAACATCGCAAAATAACGCTCGTTATCTTTAGGCGGACGAATTAAACCTTCTATCGTATCCCCTTTGCGTAGTCCAAAACGTTTGATTTGCGAAGGCGACACGTAAATATCTTCGCCGCCTGCTAAATAGTTGTTTTCTTCCGAGCGCAAAAAACCAAATCCGTCGGGCAGGATTTCCAACACGCCTCCACCGTACACAGAGCCGTTTTGCTTGGCCTGCACCGCTACAATGCGGCCGATGAGCTCTTGTTTGCGAAGGCCCGAAATGTCGTCAATGTTGTAATTGACGGCCAATTTCGTCAGTTCCGGCACGCTGAGTTTATTAAGTTCCCGCGCGTCCATAGGTTTAGCTCCGTTGGGTTGGCGCGGAGGCGTGTTCGGGCGCAAATTGTTTGTAGGCCGTTGGTACGGGCGATTCGTCCCTTGACGGGCGGGCCGCTCGGTTTTTGTCGGAGCGGAGGCGGTAGTTTGTGTTTTTGCTTCTTTTGTTGCTTTCTCGGCTTTGGCCGAAGAAGTTGTTTCTTCCATGATATTGACTCCTTTATTTTACGTACAAATTTTCAAGTGCGTTGTACAAGTAACCCGCTTTTTTTTGCAACGCTTGCGGGGTGGTATCATTAAAAATAGTAATATCGGCCCGGCCTATTTTTTCTGTTTCGCTCAGTTGTGTTTGGCGGCGGGACTGATAAACATCCGGTGAAATTCCGCGCGCCTGCAAACGCTTGGCCAATGTTTTCTCATCTGCCGTTACCAAAACGGTCAGATCCATTTTTTGCTCCCACCCGGCCTCAAATAAAAGCGGCACTTCAAAAACGGCCCACGGTTTTGGGCAAAGGGCCAGTTTTTCTTGGGCCAGTTGCCACACGCGCGGATGTAAAAGATTTTCTACTTTGTTACGGACTGCATCCGATTTAAAAATCGCATCTGCTACGTGCTTTGGCTCGGATGAGCCAACCCATTTTTCCAACTGCACGCGCACCGGATCCGTCCGGTATAACTCCCGCACTAACTCATCAGCACTCAGCGTACACGCGCCCAACCGAGTCAACTCTCTTAATACGGTACTTTTACCGCTGGCGATACTGCCCGTAAGCCCAACAAGATATTTGGGGAATTTTGTCATAGCGAAAGTTTGTCCAACTCGTACCAATTTTTACCCGCTTTGGCGGCGGCCAATAACGGCACACGCAATTTGACGGTATTTTCCATTAAACTCTTAATATGTGCCGCTGTTTGCGACAACGTCGCTTGCGGCACTTCAAATAAAAGTTCGTCGTGTACCTGCATGGTCATTTGCACGGGAGAATTACGGTACGCGTTAAACACATCAATCATCGCTTTTTTAATAATATCGGCCGAGCCGCCCTGTACAATCGTATTGATAGCGGCACGTTGGGCAAACGATGCCATAGATCCGACGCCCATGTTAAACTCCGGTAAATAACGTATATGCCCCAACATCGTTTTAACATATCCGTTTTGGCGTGCTAGAGCGATATGTTCATCAATCCACTGCCGCACTACCCGGAAGTTCTTAAAATAATTATCTATATATTCTTTGGCTTCCCGCATAGAAATGCCTAACGCTTGGGAAAGCCCCATAGGACCTTGCCCATAAATGATACCAAAATTGATGGCTTTTGCACTAGAGCGCATCTCGGGGGTAACCAGTAGCGGCATGACGCCAAACACTTGCGCGGCGGTTTGCGTGTGGATATCTCCGCCGTCTAAAAATGCTTGGATAAGCACCGGGTCTTGGCTTTCGTGCGCTAGCACGCGCAAGTCAATTTGCGAATAGTCCACGCTGAGCATCACGTTTCCCGGCGCGGCACAGAAGGCCTTGCGCAGTTGGCGGCCTTTTTCCGTACGCACGGGGATATTTTGCAAGTTCGGGCTGGAACTGGATAAACGCCCCGTTACCGTGCCGGTCTGGTCCAGATACGAGTGAACTTTATTTTCTTCGTCTGCCATTAAGAGCAAATTATCCACATAGGCAGATTTTAATTTTGCATTGGAACGATAGTCTAAAATCTCTTGGGCAATCGGATACGTTTGTGCGAGTTGCACCAGCACTTCTTCGTCGGTAGAATAGCCGGTTTTCGTGCGCTTAACGGGTGGAATTTGCATTTGTTCAAACAGGAGCGTTCCCAACTGTTTGGTGGAGTTGATATTAACGGTATAACCCGCACGCGTATCAATAGATTTTTGCAGCTGTTCCAATTCTTTTTCCAAAATTACTTGGAAACTTTGCAAAAACCCCGGGTCAATGCGAAGTCCGGTAAATTCCATGTCAGATAGCACCATCATCAACGGCAATTCCAATGTATGGAACAACTCATACTGTTTGCTTTCTTTGAGTTTTTTGGTTAGTTCGTCTTGCAACGCAAAGCCAAAACGGTTGTACGCACGCATAAGTTCTTGCGGGTCTTCTTCGTTAATGCGGGTAGAAAAATAATCGGCACACGCCCCGGAAAAACTTAAATCTCCCGACGGATTTAATAAATACCGCGCCAGCCGCCCGTCAAAACAGTTGATAAATTGACCGTGCACGTTGATATCCAATTCGCGCAAGGTAAGTTTTAAATCGTAACCCGATTTTTCCACCGCGTCGTTTTGGACTAATTTTTTCAGTGCGTCTTGCTCCCACGGTTGAATTTCCCCCACCGGCACCAACGCAAATTCTTGCGGGCTCAGCCCCAAAAGCAGTTGTTCCTCCTGCGCGTGTAAAAACACACGCTTGGCGGCAGGCGCTTTTTCCAACGCCTGTGCCAAAGTCAGCTGGGTAACCGCCGTTTCTTGCACCACAGGTTGCGCTTGCACGGTGGTCGGTTGCTCTAGCAAATCTAACAAGTTTTTAAATTCGTACTGGGCAAACAAATCCGCCAACGCTTGCCGTTGGGGCATACGCACGCGGTAATCATCCAGCGCAAAAGGCATATCCAAATTATTGTCAAAAACAACCAACTGCTTAGATAAAAGCGCCTCGCCCTCGTGCTCTAATAATTTTTTGGCAAGGGCCGGTTTAATATCCGGATTGTCGTTATGGGCTGCGCGCAAAATATCGGATAAATGCCCGAATTTTTCTATCAGCTCTACGGCACTTTTGGGGCCCACGCCGCGCACACCGGGGATGTTGTCCGCACTATCGCCAACAATAGCAAAATAGTCCGGTAAAAACTCTACGCTTACGCCAAATTTTTCATTGGCAGCTTCCGGCCCTTTAAACCCGTCTTTTCCCCCCGCAGGCCATAAGTGGATAAAATCATTTAAAAATTGGTAGACGTCTTTATCCGTGGTAGCCAGCACACTGGACACTTGTTCTTTAGCGGCTTGTGTGGCCAAAAAAGCCATTAAATCATCTGCTTCAATACCCGGCTTGGCCACGACGGCAAGCCCCAGCCGGGCCACCAAGTCGCGCGCCAAATTAAGTTGGCTAATCAAAGCGTCATCGGGTTTTTTACGTGTTCCTTTATACGTGGGCAATAGGGCTTTGCGCCGCGCACAACCACCGGGCGAATCAAAACAAACCGCCACGTAGGCCGGGTGGTGTTCTTTAAGCATTTTAAGCAGCCACCGCACAAACCCGTACAACGCGCCGACTTCCTGCCCGGCAGAAGTCGTCAGTTTAGGTAGCGCATGATAATTACGGTGTAAGAAGTTATGCGCGTCTATTAAAAAAAATTGGGGTGAAAAAAGAGTTGTCATGATTTGTGTATTTCGGCGGGAAGAAAACAACCGTTGCGGGGCGTCCCCCGCAACGGCTTATATGTCACGCAAGCAAAGCGTCCAGTTTTTCTTGCAAGGCCGATTTAGATTGTAAGCCAACCGCTTGGGCAGCTACCTGACCGCCTTTGAAAAACAAAATCGTCGGTACGGAAGAAATGCGGTATTTGGCACTGGTTTGAGGTCCTTGATCGGTATCCAACTTGCACACTTTGACCTTACCGGCATAGTCGTTAGCCAATTCTTCCACTACCGGGGCTAACATACGGCACGGGCCGCACCACGTGGCCCAAAAATCTACCATAACCGGTTCTTTGGCATTAAGGACTTCCGTTTCAAAATTTTCATCTGTAATAATTACTTCGCTCATACTTCCCCCTTACTAGTTAATAAAGTTTCTCTATTCATAAGAGTATCAAGTGGCAAAGGGGCTTGTCAAGCAGTTTTTTCATTCGTTCAAATGTGCTACAATGGGAACAAGAGGGGAATTGTATGACCAGTAACACCAAAGAAAAGATTATTTGCATTACTTCGCCGGTGGACCGCACCTATTACCGCGCCATGGCCGTAGCCAAAGAATTTGTAGACCGGGAACAAAACGTGGTAAATACCGTTGGCACTTTGCCTGACGGAGAAGTGTGCGAGTTTACGGTCAATTCGCTGACGGTTAAACACCTAAAAGACGGCAAACTAAACGGCAAATTGGAAGTGCGTAACTTAACCGACGGGACGGTATCATTCAGCGAAGAATATGAAAACGGTGTGCTCAAACAAATCCAACAGAACACCCCTGCCACCACCGTTGCCGCACCCAAACACGAAGGCACCACCCTCAAAACTTCCAAAGGCACACACTCGTTTTATTGTAACGGTAAAGAAGTGGCCGAAGAAACTATTTCGTCCAACGGCATATCGTTGGAATTACTGGGTAACATTCCGGACGGCGAAGTAAAAGAATTTAATGAGAAAGACCAAGTCATTACTATCGCCCATTATAAGAGCAACAAACTAAACGGCGAGCTGATCCGCTATACCGACACCGGCCAAGAAATCGTACACGAAAACTACGAAAACGGTTTTCTGCAAGGAGACGCGGTCTATTTTACATTTACCCAACGCGGCACATGGACCACTAAATGCAGTTATAAAAATTCCCGCTTAAACGGCGAACGGACACTTACCCAACAAAACGGCACGTTGCGTTGCCGCGAATTTTACAAAAACGGTCATTTGAGCGGTCCGCGGGTGTGCTATTATTCTAACGGAAACAAAGAACGTGAAGAAAATTACAGCGACGGTAAACTCAGCGGCAAACGCGAAATGTTTTTTGTGGACGGCAAACTGTGGTACCGGGAAAATTACACAAGCGGCCGTTTAGACGGGGAACGGTTGTGCTTCTTCCCCAACGGGAAAGTATATTTGGAAGAGTTTTACGCAGACGGCCTGTTAGAAGGCCACCGCAATATGTATAACGAAGAAGGATCTCTACTGACCAGCGAAGAATATCACTGGGGCTCCTTGGTGCATAATACGGAGCGGAAAAAGTTATGAGAGTCACGCGGTTCTGCCCCGCTAAAGTAAATCTATTTTTGGAAGTAACCGGCAAACGCTCCAACGGCTACCACGAACTAGCCACCTTATTTGCCAAAATCAAACTGGGCGACGAACTAACTCTAACTATTGAACCCGCCCCAGAAACATCCCTTTCGCTTACACTTAGCGGCCCGGTGGGCAAACGGTTACGGGCCGATGAAACGAATTTAGTGTGCCGGGCGGCACGCGGTTTTTTGGAACATTTTAAATTAAGCGCCCGCGTAGAAATGCACCTACACAAACGCGTGCCGACAGGCGCGGGACTAGGCGGCGGCTCATCCGATGCCGCGGGCACACTACTGGCTTTATGTGATGCCTTTCAAAAAAACAAAACCGAATTACTGCCATTGGCCGCCACGCTGGGAGCCGACGTGCCTTTATTTATGTACGAAGAGCCGTTTTTAAAAGGCGAAGGTATCGGCGAAATTTTAACGCCCGTATCTACTTGTGGCCGGTTACCGTGGCTGGTGCTTATTTATCCCAACGCATTTATTTCTACCAAAATGGTCTTTGGTAATTTTGTATTGCCTTCAAAAACAGAAATGGACAAAAATGTCGCGCGGCTAACCCAACTGATTCATTGTGTGGAACAAGCACGTCCGCTCACTGATTGGAAAGATTTTTTATTTAACCGCTTGGAAGAGAATGTGGCGTCTGTTTCCCGTCCGGTGCAACAGGCCTTGACCGATTTGAAAAAGGCCGGAGCAAAGGCGGTGTTGATGTCCGGCTCGGGATCTACGGTATTTGCGTTGACCGAAACAGCCGACGAGGCGGAATCTTTGGCCCGGCAAGTTTGCAGCCACGAACGCACGGTATTTTGCACGCCGTTTTATATTCCCTCTACCGCCGGACAGAAATAAAAGGGCTTTACACACCCGCCCGAAAGGTGGTATAATAGTTGTAGGTGAAATTCACACCAACAGTTTCACTTCCGGATGGTGAAATGGTATCACTACTGGTTTTGGTCCAGTCATTCTAGGTTCGAGTCCTAGTCCGGAAAAAATTAAACCCCCGCGAAAGCGGGGGTTAATTTTTTGCGGAAGAAGGCCACCTGCGTGGCCTTCGTCTAGGACTCCGGGTGGGCAAGGCGTTCTGTTTGCTCTATTGCGTTTAGCCGTTTTTGTGTAAGACGGCTAGGCAAAAAAGTGAAGTCTATGTAATCATAGACGAGCTTTTTTAACAACGCCGGATAGCAAAAACGGCTAAACCCTGCGGGCCGCGTCCTTTTCACTAGGCACGCACAAAATAAACTACGCGTTACCCTAAAAAGTCCAGCGGCGCAAAGGCAAAAAGAACGTCTTGCCCACCCCAGCTCGCAGCGATGTACGAGTTTTGCCGTCAGGCAAAGGCGAGTACCGCGAGCCCGGCCTGCAGGAAAACTCCGTCAGGAGTTTTACCGGAAGGCGAGTCCTAGTTTATTTATAAAACAAATCTATTTATTACTTTCATTTCTGCTCATTTTTGCTCCGGCAAACAATGGTCTATTTTCGTCGGGGCACCAAATTTTGGTTGACAAATCAAAAAAAAAAACGATAATAAAGAGTCAGTAAAAAAACAAGGAGCAAACAACATGAAAAGTAACAAAGCATTTACCCTCATTGAACTCTTAGTCGTGGTCCTCATCATTGGCATTTTGGCGGCGGTAGCTCTGCCGCAATATCAAAAAGTAGTAGAAAAATCACGTGCCACACAGGCCCTCACGCTACTTAAAAGTGTTGGCCAAGCGATGGAAGCCCATCATTTAGCCAGCGGGGAGTGGGCGACCTCTTTTGATGAACTTGCGATAGATATTCCTCTGACAGGAAACACGCAATTTATTCCGGGAGACTCCGTAAAGGATACCCGGTCCAATAACGACTGGTCATTACAACTGGAACACTGGGAGGGATATATTTCGTTGCACATTGCCCGTATAACCGGTAAATATAAAGGAGCCGGATTTTACATAGCGTTTCAAAATCCAACCGAAACCGCTTCACAAAAAATAGTGTGTATAGAAAGAATAAGTTCCGCTAATTTTCTCTTTGACACTTCTTTGCCGCCGGGATCTTTTTGCGAAAAAATTATGCAAGGATCTTTAACAACCGTGGGAACATATGGTCGTTACTATAATTTACCTTACTAATTTCTTCTGTAAAATTTGTTTATCGGTAGCAAGCAACAACGGCACAAACATAATGTTTGTGCCGTTGTTATTTGCGCCAATAAGATGATTACGCGGCTTTGTGCTCGTATTTAAAGCAAACGGTAAACAGTATCGCCACCACGAGCGCAAACCCCGCAAACACAAACCACGCGTGGCTCCACCCTTGCATAATCGTTTGCGAAAGAGCCGGCGGATAAACGCCGTCTACCATCAAGGCCGGGTTTAAGTGAGAATTAACCAACGCGTTAATCACTTTCTGCGCCAGTAACGAGCCAATCGTCGCACCGAAACCGTTTGTCATCAAAATAAATACTCCTTGCGCGCTGGAGCGGATAGACGGGTCGGTTTCCTGGTCCACAAACAGCGAGCCGGAAATATTGAAAAAATCAAACGCCACCCCGTACACAATCATAGACGCCACGAGTAGCACAATGCCCAGTGCCGTAGACGGGTTGCCAAGCCCCAAAAACCCAAAGCGAAGCACCCACGCAAGCATACTAATCAGCATTACTTTTTTAATACCGTAGCGTTTTAAGAAAAACGGAATCAGCAAAATACAAAGCGTTTCCGACATTTGCGACAACGAAATCAAGGCGTTAGCGTTGTTGGCCCCCCACGAGCCGGTAAAACCGTCTAACGAGTTAAACCCGGTGATAAACGGACCCGCAAAACCGTTAGTTACTTGCAACGACATACCTAGCAACATGGAAAATATAAAGAAAATCGCCATTTTCTTTTGCTTAAATAACGCAAACGCTTTTAAGCCCAAAGCGTCGGCCAGCGTTTTGCTTTCGCCTTGCGACACCGGGCAGTTCGGGAGCGTCAAACAATAGCCCGCCAAGATTACGCCCAGCACCGCAGAAAAATACCATTGTGTATAACTGCCTTGAAAATGGGCAAAGTTCGTGGTGAGCATCGCGCAGATAAAACCCACCGTGCCGAACACACGGATCGGCGGGAACACTTTAACCGTATCTAACCCTTGTTGGCGCAGTGCCGTATAAGCCACCGAGTTGGAAAGCGCGAGCGTAGGCATATAAAACGCCACACTTAACGTGTAGCACGTGAACAAACTGCAAAAACAAATTGTCTGTTGGGAGCCGTAATACGCCGCCCCGGCCATAAACACCGCCGCCAAAAAGTGACACAAGGCCAACATCTTTTGGGCGGACACCCAACGGTCGGCAATAATACCGATTACCGCCGGCATAAACAAAGAGACGATCCCCTGTACCGCATAAAACCAACCGATATGCTCAGCCAGTCCCACGCCAAACAGAAACGTCCCCATAGACGTCAAATAAGCTCCCCATACGGCGAACTGGAGGAAATTCATCACCGTCAAACGAGTTTTAATATACATAGCTCTCCTTACACGCACAACACGAGTTTTTCCGGCACGCCTACGTCCGGCATACCGTTAAAACTATTGTACAAAAAAAGCTATAATATAGGAAATTTACCCGGCCCCGCGCCGAAAAGGAGAAAATTATGGCCGATTACAGCTTTGACATTGTGTCCAAAGTGGACCTAAACGTCATTAGCGAAGCCGTCAGCGCCGCTAATAAAGAAATTGCCAACCGCTACGATTTTAAAGGCACGTCGTCTTCCATTGAGCTCAACCAAAAAGACAACGAATTAAAACTCGCCTCCAGTGATGAGTTCAAAGTAAACACTTTGCGCGATATTATTTTCACGCGTATTGCCAAACGCGGCATCCCGCTTAAAAACATGCTCCCGCAAAAAATTGAATCTGCCTTAGGCGGCAATGCTAAACAAACCGTCAAAATACAGCAAGGCATTCCGGCGGAAAAAGCCAAGCAGATTTCCAAAGCCATTAAAGACGCTAAACTCAAAGTCAGCGCGTCTATTCAGGGCGACCAGTTGCGTGTATCGTCCAAATCAAAAGATGAACTCCAAAATACCATGGCGTTACTTCGCGGCCAAGATTTTGGCGTAGAACTCCAATTTACAAATTACAGGTAAACTTATGAAAAAACTAACACTTACGCTACTTATCAGCACGTTTGGCCTGTGCGCTTGGGCAACCAATGCACAAGACGCGCTGAACTTTTACAAACAGGAACTTACTTCCTTCCCCACGCAAAATTCCCGCGCCACACGCGCCTATGCCGTCGCGCTAGCAGACGGACTTCAAACGTGGTTGCAACAAAACGAAAAACACGCTTCCACCCCCGAAGTATTATTGTGGCAAGCCCGCTTGTTTACGCAGGCAGGCCGGAACGGACAAGCGTTGGTTACCTTATTTAAGCTACGCTATATGTTCCCGCAAACCGACCGCACGCAACTGACTTCTATTTGGGGCGAAAACATTAACGTTATTGACTACAAACTACAAGACAGCGCCACCCAGCTCTTTGCGCAAGGTCCGACCGAAAAGGCTGCGTTTGTGGAACAGAAAGAGGCCGAAATGCTTTATGCATTATCCAAACTGTCCGGGGACGAATTTTATCCGGCCGCCGCGCAAGCGTTTGAAAATTTCTTTGTACGCCACCCGTTCTACGAAAGAAACAACGAAGTAGAACTTTGGTACGGCGATTTGCACCGCGGCAACAAAAACTATCTGGCGGCGATTGCGCAGTATAAAAAAGCCGATGCGCTCTATCCGAACTCGCCCTATAAAGCGGCCAGCTTGCGTTTAATTGGCGACATTTACGCCGATAACCTCAAAAACACCGCCGCCGCTACGGAAGCTTATACCACGGTGTTGCGCTTGTACCCGAACTCGTCCGAAACAGGCATTGTGTATAAACACATGGCTATTTTAGATGAAAACAACAAACAATACGACAGCGCCCTTATCAATTACGACAAAGCCATTGAACTCTTAGGCGATTCTTCTGCCGTGTACGAAGCATACCGCGGCAAAGCTGATGTATATACCAAAACCAACCAACACGAAAACGCCTATAACGTGTTACACCGCGCGGCAGAACTGTCCAACATTTCCAAAGAACAAGCCGCCGATGCGTTGGCCGAAGCTGCCAAAATCGCACATAAAAAACTAAAAGACGAAACAAAATATGTCCAATCGTTGGAAAAAGCGGTATTACTCGCCCCTAACGATCCGAAAACAGCCCAACGGATGTGCGAAATCGGCGATTCGTACACCAAGCAAGGCAAATTAGCCAAAGCACAAGAAGTATATAAAAAGCTGATTTTGCAATTCCCTACCAGCAAATATGCCTCCAGTGCACAAGGCAAATTAACCCGCTTGCAAAATACAAAATAAGCGAAATAAATTTGCAAAACCCCCGCTTTTTAAAGCGGGGGTTTTTAAATGCAAAATCAAAACGGGATCTATTCGTCCGTAGGGGACAATTCAAAAGAAATATCAAACCCGACTAAACGGGATAGTTCCGCGTCGTTAAATTTAAGGATACGGTCCGGCAAATCGCCAAAGGCCCAATTTTTACTTTTACGGTTTATGTTTACCACCAACGTCTGCGGCCCGGCAAAAACATCTCCCAGCGAATAAGGCCCTCCATATTCCAAATGTCCGCCACCCGCATAAATGATAAATAATGCCTGCGGATAAAGTTCCCGGTAACGGTTTAATGTATTAAGCCAATGCGCGTTACGAATGCGGACTCCTTCCACAGAGGTCCAAATATCGGTAGGGAATTTGGCAATTTCGCCAGACAAGTTATGCGGAAATACAAAGTGTGTATTGTTAATACCCATCACAAATTCCGGCTCTAAGCCAACCACCTCTATACCGGCCTGTTGCGCGGCCTGCCATACGGGCAGGTATTGCGACAGATGTTTGGTTATTTGGCAACTTTTCCACGGTTCCCTTTCATATAAAAATTCGGTAAACAGTAATACTTTCCGGCCGGACTTGCCTAACTCCCCCATTAGTTTAACTACCTCGCGTTGCACACAAGGTTGTTCGTGTTCTTCTCCTACAAGTAAATAACGATGTTGGTCGGTTATTTGTCCGGCTAACCACGCCATATCTTGTTCGGCCGGGTGTGCCAATGTCTCTTTCACGGCGTAAAATTCATTGATTCTGCGAGCAAATTCTTTCTCTTGCCTATCTAAAATGGGCAACCATTTGCGTATCTCCAAATTATGCTTAGCCAAAAAATAATCCGGTAAATTTTCTTTTTTCAAAAACGAAGCATGCGGGTACACGTCCGTTGGCAAAAAGTCGGCTAGCGCAAGCCCCGAACTTCTTATCATGTGCATGGAACCGTCTGCCCCCACGACCATAGCTTGCCTTTGGTATCTGCGGCTGGGAGCCGTCCATACCAAACCCAGTTCATAGTGATTTTGTTTCTGCATGGCCCGTCTGTATGTTTCGTTAACCCGCCGGGCAAGTTGGGCCGATAAATCAGCCGGAGCGGCATGGGAAAAATTTTTAGGCAGTTTGAGTCGTTTGGGAAACGGTTGCGCAAAAACCGTTAGCGTGACTAACCCCACCCAAATAAGCGGGAGTAAAATTTTGATCAATGTATGTAAACGGATACGTGCCATGGCAACCTCTTTAAAAATTGTATCAAACCCCTACGTAAAAAAGCATGGGCCTTTGGACCTGTTTTTACGTGCTATAAAGGCCCACGCAAAAAGAGTCGGCAAATGTCGCAAACACACACGAAGTTCCCCTTATAGAACATAACATCACAAACAAACGGAGGTTTGAGGCCTTTGGCGGCCCGCAGGGCCCCGGCGAGCACGCGTTGCAGAATAACACGAAGTCCCTTTTGCGAAAGATAACATCGTATGCAAACAGAGGTTCAAGGCCTTATGCCTGCCCCCGGCAAGGGGGTTGACAAATCAAAAAAAAAAACGATAATAAAGGGACGGAAAAAAACAGCAAGGAGCAAACAATATGAAAAACACACAAGCATTTACACTAATAGAATTGTTGGTGGTAGTTTTAATCATCGGCATACTCGCGGCGGTAGCATTGCCACAATACCAAAAAGCCGTATGGAAAAGCCGGTTTACTCAGGCCAAAACAATAGCCAAAACTATCGCACAAGCCGAAGAAGCATATTATTTGGCCAACGGGAAATATACTGCCGATATAGATGAGTTAGCTGTGGATCTGGCAACTGTAAGCAGGACCCTCGGAGAGGAAGGGACTTACACGCTTGCGTTTAAGTGGGGAAAATGCTCCTTAATAGCATGGGCTAGCGGTCGTAGTGACATCCAATGTTTTATAAAGAAAAATACAAATACAGAATACTTAGGATATGTACACAATTTTACACACAGCAAATGGTCAAACGGTAACATTGTCATGGACGACGCTATTTTATGTATAGCTCAAAAAGATGACAACATAGCCAGCCAGATTTGCATGGCTGATACACAAAGCACTTCAAAAAATAGTTTTGGGTTAAATACAGATTATTGGAAATATGCAAACTGATTTTTTCTTTCAAAAAAACTCCCCCGTAGAGACGGGGGAGTTTTTTGTTTGCGAAAAAAGTCCTTGACAAATCAAAAAAAAAAACGATAATAAAGGGACGGAAAAAATATAAGGAGCAAACAACATGAAAAATACAAATAAAAATAAATGTCATTCCAAACTTGATTTGGAATCTCACCGCTTTCTAAAACGACAACAAGGTGAGATCCTTAAGTCAGTTCAGGATGACGTCTTTTTTAATTATAACGCATTTACGCTTATTGAATTATTAGTCGTTGTACTTATCATCGGCATTTTGGCCGCGGTCGCGCTCCCGCAATACCAAAAAGCCGTATGGAAGGCACGTTTCGCCCAAGCCAAAACATTAGCAAAAAGTTTGGCCGATGCCGAAGAAATTTATTACATGGCTAATGGAACATACACAACCGATTTTGATGAACTGGATATTGAAATTGCTAATAATAGAATAATAAGCTCCGAAGCAGGCACCGCCACCCTATCGGCCGCGTGGGGAGTTTGCATGCTAGTCAACTTTGAAAACGGAAGGAAAAACGTCCAATGTTTCGTACATAAAAATGGGTATAATTATTTAGGATATTTAAAAAATTTTGCACACAGCCACTGGAGCAACGGCAACGACGGTAATGTTTTTGAAAGCGGAGTTGCCGCCTGTATTGCTTCACAAGAAGATAATATCAACAGCCAAATTTGTGCAGCCGAAACAGGGGATCCCCATAAAAAAAGCTGGGGCGAAACAAGTAAGTGGTGGAAATATCAAAATTAAACCTATAAATTGTTCTTTGCAAAACAGCCCCCGCAAATTTTGCGGGGGCTGTTATTTAAATAGACGGACGGTTTATTTCCCGGCGCCGCAGCATTTTTTGTATTTTTTGCCGCTGCCACACGGACACGGATCGTTGCGGCCGATACGCGGCCCCTCGTGCACAACCGTTTCCACCTTGGGGATATTGGCTCCCTCTTGGCGCAGTTCTTCTTCGTGTTCCTTCATCCATTTTTTCATTTGGCGGATACTTTTAAAATCTACGCCGTCTTGTTCCATGCGTTTGGCAATATCAATAAAGCGCTTTTTGACTTCCGGGTCCTTTAACTTACCTTTAAACATCGCCGGGAGCGCATCAATTTCGCGTTCAATACGCTCCTCAATAGTTTCCTTTTTATTCGGCGTGCCGGACGCACCGCCTTTTTTCTTAAACGGATTCCAAATCATAGTAACTCCTTTTTACTGAGCAATTAAATTTTCTACAAAATTTTTGATAATTTCCGCTTTTTCAAAGTAATGTTTCTCGCGCGGAATGACCAAACGGTTGGGGTGTTTTTCCCAAATCTTTAAAATTTTATCATCAATTTCAAAGGCCTGTTGCAAATTTTCCGTACGGACATTGGTGGCCTGATAAAAATCTTTTTCCGGCGGCGGGGACAAGTGAATCACCGCGTCATAGCGTGCTAGTTCCGCTTCCAAAGACGAGTGCATCGCCTTAAAGAAATCTTCCGGGCCGTGCGGCCAATAGACCGCCCCATCAATAGAGCCGCGGTCGCACACCATTATTTTGGCATCTGACGTGCGCTCAGCCAATTCTTCTAACTGGTGCACGGTATAGAAAATAATGTTTTGCGCGTGTTCAATGTGAATCGGGCTATTGTCTTTACGTGGGAAACCACCGCTATACACAAGCGTGGCTGCTTCTTGCACGAGTGCAATTTTGTTACCAAACGTCTCTTTCAAAATAGAAAGAGCCGTAGTTTTTCCGCCGCTGGGGCCGCCGGTTAAAACGATTTTTTTCATAAGTTATCCTTTTATAATTTCTTCTACAAAATTTTTAATAGCTTCCGCCTTTTCCAAAAAGTGTTCCGTACCGCCGATAATTTTGCGCCGGGGGTGTTTTTCCCAAATGCTTAAAATTTTACGGTCAATTTCAAACGCTTGGTCCAAGCTTTCCGTGCGCACGTGGGTAGACTGGTAGAAAGCCGGATTTTTCGGCGGGGACAAGTGCAATACCGCGTCGTAGCGGGAAAGTTCTTCTTCTAGCGACGTGTTCATCTGCTTAAAAAAATCATCTATTCCCCCCGGCCAATACACGGCGGCATCCACCGTGCCGCGGTCGCACACAATCAGGGGAGCGTCGGACGATTTTTCCGCCAAACTTTCTAATTGTTTCGTGGTAAAAAAGATAATTTTTTGTGCGGCTTCAATGTGCGCAATGCTGTTGTCCGTACGCGGAAACCCGCCGCTAAACACGAGGGTAGCCGCTTCGCGCACCAGTTCTACTTGCGGGCCGAACGTTTCTTTTAACACAGATAACGCCGTCGTTTTCCCGCTGTTAGGTCCGCCGGTAAGTGCTATTTTTTTACGTTTCATAGGGTCTCCTGTGCCGCGGGCGATTGGGAACCCGCCGCTTTCAATTCCTTTAAGTATAACACTTTTAACTCTTCAAATTCTTGTCTTTTTTCAGCCGGCACATCTCGCACGGCCGAGTTGCGGTTTTTCATCTTCAAAAAATCTACAAATTTACTACCCTCTTTGACGCGGAAATCTAAATGCGGCCCGGTGGATAAACCCGTACTGCCGATATATCCTACCGTCTGGCCCTGTTTCACTTTCGCCCCGGCTCTAACCCCTTTGCCAAAACTTTTAAGGTGTCCGTACATAGTGGTGTATCCGTTGGCGTGTTTGATTTCCAAGAAATTGCCAAAGCCGCCTTTCCACCCGGTAAATTTGACCGTACCGTCGGCCACCGCCTGCACGGGCGTGCCGACAGGGGCCGCATAATCAATACCCAAATGCGGGCGGCGTATTTTTAAAATAGGGTGCACGCGCCCGTAGGAAAAACGCGAAGAAATGCGGTAATTGCGAAAACTAATGGGTGATTTTAAGAACATTTTCTTGCTGACTTTTCCGGTCTCATCGTAAAAATCGTCCTCAAAATAAAACGCGTAGGTAGTGGTTTTGCTTTCCGCCCCCGTATAATAAGCGGCCAACAGGTCTTGGCTGGTAATCTCGCCGGTGGAAGTATAATTTTCTTCCCACAAGGCGGCGTACGTGTCGCCGTTGCGGGTATCGGTATTAAAGTCAATCGTCCACGAGAAAGCATCTGTAAAATCTAAAATAAGCGGCACCTCTAACCCTTGCGCGAGCATAGAGTTAAACAGCGACCCTTTCACCTCGCCCGCGGCGGTTTTAATGCGGGTTTTAACTTCCAAATCGCTCACGCCCGCCACTAACGCGCCCTCTACATTGGCCACAAAATAGCGTTTGAATCCTTGCGTTAAAAGTAGCATGACCAGTTGGTCGTTTTCCACAGAAAGCGAATACGTGTCGCCTTTTTGCAATTTACGCGTATCTACTACGCTATTTAATTTGCCCACTACTTGGGCAATTTGTTGGTTAGACAGCCCGGCTTCCTGCAAAGCCACATAAATGGGTTTTTCGCCCACGGTAAATTCTTGTTGCGGGATATCGCGGGTTTGCAAATGTTCACGCTCTAGCGCGTTTTTATGGCGCGTGATATGTACGGCAAATACGGCACAAAGCAAAATGACCGCTAACGCCAACACGTAAAACACAAGATCGTGGTAGCGGCTGTAACGGGCCGATAACAAAGACACTATATTCTTTTTCATGAACCGCAAGAAAGGGGCGGCTAAGCCGCCCCCGTTTTTTTATTTTTGATCTTTTAAGAAAGAGCAAAGCGCAATGGCGTTAAGCTTGACTTTCGGGTCATCGGCGCGGGAGGGCAAAATGACCGGAATTTTCGGACCGACGAGTACGGCCGCCGCTTCCATTTGTTCGCCAAAGAAAGCAAGTGCTTTATAGAGCGGGTTAGCCGCGTCCAAGTCCGGCAGCATTAAAACATCCACGTCGCCGGGTACTTTTTTATCTTTAATACCTTTCTCAGCGGCTTTTTCAGCGGAAAGAGAGATATACAAATCGTACGGGCCTTCTACCGTGCAACCCGTGATTTTACCTTCGGCGTTCATTTGTGCCAAGGCGGCGGCTTCTACCGTGCTGGGGATTTTTTCGTTCACTTTTTCCACCGGGCACACGCAAGCGATTTTCGGGTTTTCTACACCTAATTTGTGCATGGTGTTGGCGGCATTTTGCACGATTTTTACTTTTTGCTCCAATGTCGGCGCGATCACCACCGCAGAGTCGGTTACGGCAAACGGTTTTTTGTATTTGGGCGTGCTAAAAAGCACAAAGTGGGACAGTAAAGCCCCTTCCGGCACGAGGTGGGCTTCTTTATTTAAAATAGCTTTCATGTAGTATTTGGTATCTACAAGCCCTTTAATTAAAAAGTCGCCCTTGCCGGCTAAAATTTGGTCCACAGCCAATTTGCACATGGTGGGGACGTCTTCGCAATCAATAAATTCAAACTTGCTTTCGTTTAGGCCTACGGCTTTAACCATTTCTTTTACGGCGTTAATCGGCCCGATTAAAATACCGTGGGAAATAAGTCCGTTCTCATCAGCCATTTTGATAGCTTCAAGGGCTTCGCGGTTATTGGCCCCGGGTACAACGACACGGTTTGATTTACCTTTTACTTGGTTAATCAAATCGGCAAAACTATTGAATTTCATGGTAATTCTCCTTACTTAATTAAAATAAAATCACGTATATTTTTTTACAATTTTCGGGTCGTTTAGCGCACGCGTAGCGGCCACGCGCAAGGCGTCTTTTTCTTCGCTACCCGGGAAAACGTACATAGGAGCTATCCAACTCACATACCGTCCGATTTCCTGCGGGATATATTTGCTGTACATCAGCCCGCCCGTAAGTGCTACAAAATCTACTTTTCCCTCAAGCACCACAGCCATGGCTCCTATATATTTAACCATTTGATAAATCATCGCGTCTAGTGCTAATTTTGCTTTTTGTTGCGTACAGTTAATCAGCGAGCCGGGCCGTTTTTGGCCTATGCGGATAAATTCTTCCAACTCTTTAACGTCGGATGTGCCCGTATAAGCAATCAGCCCGCCCTTGCCGCGCAGTTTTAAGCGGATGTCGCGCTCTTGCACATCCGGCTCAAAACACATTTGCACCAGTTTAGCACACGGCACGCTGCCGCTTCGTTGCGGGGTCATGGGGCCCTCGCCCTCGTAGCCGTTGGTAACGTCTATTACTTTGCCTTGGCGGTGCGCACCGATAGAAATTCCTCCCCCGCCGTGACAAACAATGCAGTTGAGTTTTTCATACGGTTTGCCGAGTTTATCGGCAATCAAGCGCGCGACACGTTTTTGGCTTAACGCGTGAAAAATGGAAATACGCGGATTATCCGGCATGCCGGAATAACGCGCGAGCGGTTGGAGCTCGTCAATGACTACCGGGTTGGCAATAAAACTGGGGCAATCTGCATACCGGGCAATATCGCGTGCTAAAATGCCGCCCAGATTACTCGGGTGGATCCCGCCGTATTTACCGGTTTCCAAATCGCGGACCATTTTATCGTTGACGGCGTACACGCCCCCCTCTACGGAACGGATAAACCCGCCGCGCCCGATGACGCCGTCAATTTCGGCCAGCGGCACATGGTGGTCCAACAAATAATCTAAGATGAGTTTGCGGCGCAAGGGCAGCTGTTCGGTAACGTTTTTGCCCTCGTAGGGCTCTAAATCGGCGATGGAGTAGCGCACGGTTACTTCAAAAACGGGTTTGTCGCCCCGGTAATAACCGATATCATCAGACGTAGAGCCCGGATTGATGACAAGTATATTAAACGCCATACGCTCCCCTACTAAGTATATTTTAACAAAATAGAGGGTAAGGCGACAAACGAAAAACTAATCGGCCAGTTTATAAATCACGCAAGGCCCGGTACAGTTTGTGGTGGAAACATACGTTCCGCCTTCTTTTTCACATAATTTATTATATTTATCGGTACGGTCGGTAGTAAGCGCCCAACAGGTCGCAGAACCGAATGTGGGCCGTTCCCAATAATGGACATAAGCGTTTTGTAAATTGGTCGTATCTTGACAGTGTACCCGCTTGCTGTTGGAAGCCGCATCCAGCATACAGTAGCCCCAAGGATAAGTACACTTTCTTTTATCGCTAGACAGCGTACACCCGGTTAAATCTATGGACAACGCTTCCATGTCATTCGTATATTCGCCGTTTGACAAGTAATAAATTTTTTCCGCATCCAAGAGGGCATTGACGTTGGCTTTTAACGTCGCATAACGGCTACGCATAACCGCCATTTCATACTTAGGCAGAGCGACCGCCGCCAAAATACCAATGATTAAAACAACCACTAATAATTCAATAAGCGTAAATGCGCTTGTCGTTGTAACACGTAGGTCAGGCTTCGCCTGACAGGTTACTGACCTTATTTTTTTCCAAGCGGAATTATCTTCATTGTCAGGCGTAGCCTGACCTACACAACAACACCCCATATTTTTTTCATTTTTTCTTTGCATACAAAGCTCCTTAATGATATTCTTATATCATTAAATAAAATGTAGCAAAAAAAAAAACGATGTCAAGTTTTTATTTTATTGGACAAACCAAACACCCCCGCTCGTCATCCCGCAATGTTTCTATGCGGGATATAGCGGGGGAGCGAAAAATAAGGTACAAATCCTTAAGTCAAATTCGGAGTGGCAAGAGGATGAGAAATAACCGTTCTATTTCATCCGTTGGGCGACGCGCTCGGCAAGCGATTTGGCAAAGAAAAGTTGCACTTCGTTTAATGACAAGTTCCCCACCAAACGGCGCAAAAACGCTTTGCGTTGGTCGGGCGTTAAGTCGGGGCGCAAGTCGGCCTTGTCGCACAAGGTATATAACTTTTCTACCAGAATTTCTTTTTGCGCGTCGGTAGGCATACCGGCTACAAAACTGCCTGCCGTGCGTAGCGGCGTAAAATCACCGCGCCGGGAAAGCTCATAGCACGTCAAAATAACGGCTTGCGCTAAATTGATAGAGGGTTGTTTAGCCACGGTGGGGATATTAAGTACCGCCACGCACCGCTCTATATCGTCGCCGGACAGGCCTGTTTTTTCGTTACCGAACACAAGGGCAATTTTGCCTTCCGGCGCACGTTCCAACCGTTTATTTAAAACAGGTAATGTTACGATCTCCTGTTCCAAGTGACGGTTGCGTAGCGCGGTGGCGGCCAGCGAAAAAGACGTATCCGCAAGGGCCTCATCTAACGTGTGATATTGCACGGCATTTTGCATGATATCTTCCGCACCGACCGCGCTGACGGCCTCGCGCCAAGCTACGGCAAACGGATCTACCACACGTAAATCAGACAGCCCAAAATTAGCCATCGCACGGGCGGCGGCCCCGATGTTATTGGGGTCGCGCGGACGGACAAGCACCACACAAAACGAGCTCATTTATGTAACGCCTCCGCCCATGTTTCGGCAAAGGTAGGGTGTGCAAAAATCACGCGTTGCAGTTGGGCTACCGTCAGCTGTGCCTCTAACGCCACCGCGGCAATATGGATCAGCTCCGATGCATGTGCCCCAACAGAACACGCCCCCAACAGTTTGCCTGTTTGGGCGTCGCTTAGCCACTCCACATAACCGTCGGTTTGCCCTTGTGCTACGGCGCGTCCGTTAGCTAAAAAGAACGATTTATGTTTTTTAACTTCCAGCCCTTGCTCCTGCGCTTGCGCCGCACTCAGGCCGATAGACGCCACTTCCGGCGTTGTATATACCGCACGCGGCACGCGGGTATTGTTATATTCCGCCGCAACGCCGCATAAATTGCTCGCCGCTACTTCGCCTTGACGTGTAGCCGCGTGGGCCAGTTGCAATAGTCCTGTTACATCACCCGCAGCGTAAACGGTTTCGGTCAGCTGCATGGTTTTCGGGTTAACTTTTACGCCTTTGCGTGTTGCTTCCACACCGATACGCTCCAAGTGCAACGTATGTAAATCAACCGCGCGCCCGATAGCGGCCAAAACCGCTTGCGTTTGCAATTTATTCCCGTCGGATAAAACGATTTCAAAACCGTCTGCCGTTTTATGTATGTCCGTTGCGCTTACTCCGGTATAAATATGGATATTGCGTTTGGTAAACGCTTGCGCAAGCGTGCGCGAAACGGTTTCATCCTCTAGCGGCAACAACCGCGGTTGCATTTCAATAAGGTGCACTTCCACCCCGAAAGCATTTAAAAAATCAGCCATTTCACATCCGATCACCCCACCCCCTACAATAGCCATACTTTGGGGGAGTTGTTCCATGGTAAAGAAATTGGAATTATCATAAATCTGACCGCGCAAGGTATCTAACGGGGCGGGATAGAACGCTTCTGAGCCGGTAGCCAAAATAGCCCCGTCAAACGAAAGGGTTTGTTCGCCCGTTTGCGTGCGCACGGAGAGCGTGTGCGCATCTACAAAAGTTGCCTCGCCGTTTATCACTTCCACCTTGGCTTTTTTGAGTAAAAAAGAAATGCCTTGTACCAGTTTTTGCGTAGCTTGCTGTTGGCGTGCTTTTAGTTTATTAAAATCACGCGCGTTAAATAGCTCTTGTGCGGCTTTGCTCCCTTCTTCGCCGGCAAGCATAGCGGCGGAAAAGGCCGTTTGAAAACGGTGCGCGCCTTCCAAAAACGATTTAGACGGAATACATCCGCAATTTAAACACACCCCGCCCAGTTGGTTTTTTTCAATTAAAGTCACTTGCGCACCGAGCGATGCGGCTTTTAACGCGGCCGGATATCCTGCCGGACCGCCGCCGATAACAACAATTTTTTTCATAAATCCCCCTTGCATAGCTGCACCATAACTTATTATCATTTTAGCATTAAATGAACATATAAACAGGAAAACATCCCCTATGAACAAATCATCCGTTCCCGCGCATACCGGGCATCGCGCCCGGTTGCAAAAACGTGTATCTTATGCAGGTACCGATTCTTTGTTAGACCATGAGTTTTTAGAATTATTGCTGACTTATTCTATTCCGCGCAAAGATACCAAGACGTTAGCATGGGAACTGTTGCGCCGTTTCGGTTCGTTTGCGGGCGTGTTGGACACTACCGAAATAGCCCTGCGGCAAACTGACGGTATCGGCCCCAATACAGCCCGTTTTTTGAAACTTATCCGCAGTGCTTTTAAACGCTATATGCGCTGTAAAATACCCCGGAAAATCACGCTGTCTTCTCCGCAAAAACTGTTAGATTATTGTACGGCATCGCTAGCTGGGAAAGAAGAGGAATTTTTGGAAGTTATTTTCCTTTCCGCCAAACGTTATATTTTGGAAACACGTGTATTATCGGCAGGTTCCGTGGAACAAGTGTCTATCAGCCCGCGCCAGATTATACGCCACGCCGCCAACTTGGATGCACCCGAATTGATTTTAGTACATAATCACCCGTCGGGCAATCCACACCCGTCCCAACCGGACATTGATTGCACCCGGGACCTAGCCAAAGGGTTACAACTGTGCGATATTACTTTGCTGGACCACGTGATTATTACAAAAGGCGGGTATTTTAGTTTCAAAGAGCAACACTATTTGCCCGATCCGAAAAAGAAACCTGCCGCCAACTAGTTTTCCCGTGCATAGGTATAGGCCATCACGCGCTTAGCCCCGGCTTGGCGCAAGGCCGTTGCACAACCTTCTAATGTAGCACCGGTGGTGGCAACATCATCCACCAGCAAAATTATTTTTCCTTTTACCCGCATGGGAGCCGGACAGGAAAAAGCCCCTTGCATATTGGCAAGCCGCGCCGTGCGGCCCAGTTTTGTTTGGCTAAGCGTATCACGCGTGCGCACCAGCGCGCCCGTATCCAACGGCAGACCCGTATGCTTACAAAATGCACGCGCTAAAAGTTCACTTTGATTGTAGCCGCGTTGACGTTCTTTGTGCGCAAAAAGCGGCACGGGAACAATCAGCTCCGCATCCGCCAGTTCTTTATAGGCAGAAAAATTTTGTGCCAGTTGCCGCCCCATGCTACGGGCCAAATAATCGTTCCCCGCGTATTTAAGTCCGTGCACAAATGCACGCGACGGAGCATTAAACACCCACGCGGAACGAATCAAACGGCACTTATACGTTTTGGCCTTACTGCCCCGGCACGCGTGACAATGCGCCCCGCCCGAAGGCAAATTGACCCCACAACGCTGACAAAACAGTGGCCCGGGGCGCACAAATTGCCCCGCACACGTTTTACATATATAATCGTCCGTATCATACGGCAAATCGCATCCGCAACATACGCAGGCACGCGGAAACAGAAAATGTAACAAACCGTGTTTGATGACGTCCCCTGAAAATTTCATATTAAAATTGCACCGTCATATTGGCGGCCACATTGTAAGCGGTGTAATCTTCGGTTTTGACGTAAGCATGCTTAAGCAGCGTCAACCCGCCCGAAAGTGTAAAACGTAAGTTTTGGGAAAATTCGTAATCTAGCGAAGTAGTGGCATCGTATTTTTTGTAATTGTCGGTTACTTCCACTTCGGAGCGTTTATCGGTAAAGCTGAAATTCGTATTCCAGATGATACGGTTGGTGGCGGAATAAATACGGTTGATAAACGGCAATTTTAACCCGTGGGGCAGGTTAAAATCCCACCTTAAATTTAAACTGGGCACGGTTTCCTGTGTGCTTTGGCTGATTTGTCCGCGCGCGAGCCATTTATCGTAGGTAGTGTGAACAATTTTAGGCGTTACGCGCAACGATTTTATGTAAAAGGACGTCTGCGCGGACATATTGCGCTCGCGGATACGTTCTAAACTAATATGCAGGCGCAAATCATCTTTATCCGATTCTTTGTGTTGGTAGGCAAACACCGTATCAAAGTAGTTAAATAACATAAATCGTAAATCCCCGCCGTATTGCGTAATACCCTGCTCGTCCGTGCCGATGTTCGTTTGCTCCACCCAACTGTAATGGAGTTTTAAATTGCTGTTACGCAACCAGTTACCAGCGGCAATAAATTTTTCCAAATCGGAAATAGAAAATGTTAAATCCGGCAAGGTTACGCTGGTAGAATTGTATAACGTACCGGTCTGGTCGTTCTTCTGTAAGGTCTTGCTAAAGTTATTGATCAGCGACACCGTTTTGAGCGGAGCAGCCAACCCGTTCAACTCGTACTTAGAAAGAGGATTCCAACGCTGGGTAGAAGTAAATGTATCGCGCAAAGTCATACTGCGGCGGTAGCCGTACCGGCCCACATCTTTAAGGGCACTGCCGCGTATCCACAACTCTTTGCGTGAATCAAAGCCGCTGTCCACATCGCTCCACGCATCGGCATCTTGGATACGGTAACCGGAAGAAACAACCAGCGTACTGAATAATTTACTCTTGGGCAAAATATCATTGCCGTTAAGCGTCAGCGAAACACCGCCGTCAGCACTGCGGTTAAGGGTTTTTACTTCTCCCACACCCACGTTCACCGATGAGCCGGAAGCGGTAATTGTTTTAGCCGACAAGTTATTGCTTTCTATCGTGCTGATATTGTAGTTGGCAGACGGAGCCAGCCATTTGGTAATTTTCCACGTACTGCTTAGTCCCGTGCGTTGGGTAAGCGCTTTGGGGTAATGAATTTTGCTGTTGCCAAATGATTCATAACGGGTGCGGTCTTCGGTACTTTTACTTAAACTGTACGACGGAGTAATGTTAAAATTGGACGTGGGTTGGTACGTAAACTTCATATTCATTTTTTGCGTATTTTCATCGGTATTATAATAGGTGGCCGATTCTTCATGGCGTACCCGGTCGTAATCTACCGCCGAATTTGTAACATAATAACCCGCGGAAATATTTTTAAACGCCCCCACCGAGTGCGACAGCGTCGCCCCGTACGTATGGCTGTCATCTTGACGTTTCATTAACTGGTAATCGGTTTGGTTCAACGTATATTCCAGGCCGATTTTGGGCAAATTGTCCTTGATAAAATCTCCGCGCACGACGGCCTGTTGCCGCTCCACTTTACCTTTATCAAGTAGTGAAATCGTGTTGTAGTTGGTCGTATCGGTAATAAGCGGAGTGGTTACCTCACTACGCGCAAAGGTGGCCGACATCGGAAATTCTTTAATACGGTTTACTTTGACAAAATATTCTTCTTCGGTGGTTTCTTGGTTTTTGGATACAGCCAGCGGCGTTTCAAAGTTGCTGTCTTGGTGTTTGTACTTCACCCCGGCACTACCCCAACCGTCCCATTCCACCGCGATGTCGCCCTTATAGGCCTCACCGGTAAGTGTAATGGCTTCTGCCAAGTGAATTACGTTGAGCCACACTTCGCCCGCCGCCGTTATATTTTCCACCCCCGCCATAATCATACTGACCTCGCGGAAATTGAGCAGTCCGTTTGGCGCGCGGACGTTTTCTACCGACACGTTGTAGGACGGATCGGAAGCGTTGGCAAACGCATCGGTAATACCGTCGCCGTTGGTATCCACCATTTTTACGGCAACAAGCCGCCAACCGTCAAAATCCATGGGTACGACGATTTTGTCGTAATTGGTCTGCGTACCGACTGTTAAGTAAAAATTTCCTCCCGCATTGGACAAGCGGCTATGAAGCAAGAAACGAAACTCTCGGTGTTGGGAAAAATCCATACTCTTAAAATTGCGATTAACAAAGTATTGGCTTTCATCCCCGCCGGGACTAAAACGCAACCGCAACGCTTGGTCCAACACGTTGGCCGAGTCCAGCGTACTGCGGTAGTTTTGGATAGAACCGTACAAATAATTAAATACATATTGGCCGTCGCCGGGTGCGTTAAAAATCGGCTGATAATCGGTATTATCCACGTTGTTAATACCGGAGGCGGAAAAATCGGACGCATCCACCCCTTGCTGTGTATTCCAAGAAGTGCCGGACAGCGCAATATTGGCAATTTTGATTTGCCCTTTAAGCTTGGCTCCCTTTTTTAGCGTAATACGTAAATGACGCACCGCCGTCCATTTGGCTTTGTCGGCCGGGTCAATTTGAAGCGGAGCAGAGAATGTTTGCCACGATGTGTTATCGGCCAAATTGTCTTCCATACCCGGGATCACGTTTCCGCCCGCCACAAACCCGAAGTTCCCTTTGACGGAAATATCTTCGTCATCAAATCTGCCGTTGCCGTTTAAATCTTGCGTATCAATGCGTCCGTTGGGTTGCGATTCGGGGTTATAGACGTTATGCACAAAGGGATTGTAACGCTCTTCGCTGTTATCCGGGTTGGTATAGAGCCAGCCGACATCTTCGTTGGGGGCGAGCGTGTTGCGGCAATAAACATCTTCCGTTTTGGGCACGTTCGTCCCACACTGAGTGTTCATGCCGATAGAATTATCGGAATATTCGGAAATGTTACCAAACGTAAAGTTGACTTGCGGACCGCCTTCTTCGCCCAGCATGGTTAGTTCAAAGGAAGTTTTAGAAGATAAATCTACCCCGCTTTTGCTAAGCGGATAAACAATAGAAACTTCGTCCCGTCCGTCAAAATTAACTCCTTGGGTAAAATCGTAATTGATGATAAGCACTTGCTGTTTATCGTTGGCGTTGGCAATGGCGTGGGGGTTGATTTCCAGTGCGGGCAAGTCTTGGCTATCCCAATGCACCGCGTTTAAAAAGTTGGGTTGCCCGCTGGGGTTAGATGCAATTTGCCAATCTTTAAAAATCATAGACCCGCCGACTTGCTCGCTCGTATCGTTCATGCTATCCACCATCGCATAGCCGAACATATTTTGTTTTTTCTCACTGCGTGCGGCCTCGGCTGCGAAGTCTACTTTTACTTTTTCGGAAAGTTTAATATCGCGTCCTTTTACGTCTGCGCCGTATACTAAAAGCTGCTTGCTGTATGCTCCCACTTGCGGCACGGTAGTGGGCTTTTCGCCCCCTTCTTGAATCATCGTGGCCCCCATGACGATTTTATCAAACAGTTTGTAATCTAACCGTCCGCCGAGTACCGAGTTGTTTGTGTTGGAACCGACGGTCGTATCATACGTAATATCAATCACGGAATTTTCGGTAATTTCTTCGCCCTTGTAAAACGTGATAAAGCCGGATGTATAGTCAATATAATAATCGTTATTGCGTACGAGTTGGCGGCCATTTAATTTGACTTGTTCCGATTGCACCACAATACCCGACTCAATAAAATACGTTTTAACGGTGGACTCATATTGAATTTTAAAGGTGCGGTTGCGCGAAGAAACAGGGGTAGCGTTATATAAACCGGGATCATCGCTCATGCGGCTTTGGAGTTCAAAAATACCTTTATCAAAGTCCATGGTAATAGTAGTGGGATAAACTTGTTGGGGAGAGGCACTCCCGCCGACGGCTTGGCCGTTGGCGTCTAAGAGCGTTAAAATAAAATTGCCTTTGCCGTTATCTTGCGTAATGTTTTGCGCACCGATACGGTAAAATGTTTTCATTTCCAGTTGGTTGGCGGTCTCGGTCGCGGAGCTTTCCCAGGGTTTATCGTTTTCGGTTTTGATGAGTTTTAGCGTACCCGGCGTCGTTCCGGCATCTCTAAGCCACTCCCCGCGCGTATTGCGGTAGTCCACCGCAATCACGCTTTGCGCCGTAATCGTGCGTTTAAATTCAATTGTTCCGCGCGCGTAATCTACCGTATAGTCCACCCCGCGGGTGAGCCGTTCCCATTGGGCTTGATACGGCACCGTGCCCAAATAATCGGTAGCGGTAGCGTCCACAGGTACAAATGTGTTGGAAGTGGTGTTACTGTTTAAATAAATTTCTTCGCTGCCGGGCGAAATATTAAGCATGGCTACTTTCCAATCGTCATACGCATCGGGTTGCAGTTGCGCATTGCCGTGGATATTACCGCCGAAGGTCAAATCGTAATACGTGCGGCGGATATATTCCGTATCTTTAAGCGATACAATTTCCTGCACGCTACTGCCCACAAATTGCTTTTGCTTGCTCGTCCCTTTGGTTTGCGAGCCGATTAAATACAAATTGGCGTTTTTGTATTGTAAGTGCATTTTTGCACCGAAGAGTTGTTTTTGGTAGGCAATCAAATCGGTCTGCGGGAGCGATAAATCAATATCGCCAAATTCAGCCAACTGCACAATTTCGCCGGGTTTACCGCGATACGCTACGGAAATAGTTTTTTCTTCTTCGCGCTGATCGTCATAGTCAATATCCACAAACACGCGGTCCATGATTTTACCTTGCATTTTAAGCTGCATTTGCTGTTCCATTTCCACGTTGCGTTGGTTGGTATTAGACGTACTGGCACTTTTAGAGGCCTCTTTGTATTTTTTAGCGGCCATTTTCATACCCAGCACGTAACGGCCGGTTAATGCAATGCTCGTACCATAGAGCGGTAAGGAAAGGGTGGGGTTTAATAAGGTCAAATCGGGGATGGGTTCAGGGCCCTTATCCAGTTCATACGCGCCCTCTACCGAGGTAACCGCCTGACGCCAAAACTCATTAGAATAGTGCAACAATTCGGCGTCGTCCGGCGGGTCTTCCAGCACCAGTTCGGCGTCTTTTTTGGCAGCTTGTTCTTCTTCAAAAATAGCATACTGGTCTTTATCCACCAAACTATACGGCAGCGTTTCTGCCCCGGCCAGCGGAGCAAAACACAGTTGGGCAGACAAGACTACCGCGATAACGGACCGCAGTATCCTCATAAGATGGAAAAATACCTCATTATTTCATTCTATAACATTTCGCGCTCGCGCGCGCGCATTGCCCGCGTACGGGCTTTTCCTAATAAGGGATATTTTGTTAGAATAGGAAATATGCGTATTTCCATTTTTACCCGTTATATTGCTAAAAGCTTGCTGACGTTTTTTGCAGGCGTGGTGGGTGTGCTTACGTTTGTGATTTTTATGAATCACTTTATCCGGGTGCTCAAAATTGCCATGACCTACGGCACAAGTATCGGGTGGATTATATCCTCGTTGCTTAACATCTTGCCGGATGTTTTTTGTTTAAGCGCGCCGATGGCTTTTCAAATTGCGGTACTACTTACGTTAACCAATATGAGTGAACAAGGCGAATTGATTGCGCTACGTGCGGCGGGGTTTTCGTTTAAAGAAATCGTCCGCCCGATGCTCGCGTGTGCGATTGCATTATCTGTCATACTGGTAATTATGGGCAACTGGCTCACGCCACGCAGTTACAAAAAATTCATCACTAAACGTGAAGAGGCGTACAGCAAAATTACTAAAGTAACTTTAGAGCCCAAAACATTTATTAACTTAGGCGATTGGGATTTGTATTTGGAAGATTTAGACAAAATTACCAACACCGCCAACTTAATTCACCTGGTCAACAAAAACGACGCGGGCGCACTAAGCACGAAAGTTAACGCGTCCGAAGGCCGTATTATTTTAACCGATACAGCTATCGGCCTGCAACTTAAAGACGGCCAAATGCAACGGGTGGACAGCAAAGATCCGTCGTCCATTATTGCCGCTAATTTTGATAATTATACGATGAGCATTTCACTTTTAAAAGCGCGTTCGCGCCGCGTGCGTGTGGGCGAGATGACCACTACCAAACTTTTGCGCCGCCTGCGCAACGACCCGCTTACAACCCAAGTCGCTAACGAGTACCGCACCGCTATCAGCATGCGTAACGTGCTGGCCCTTTCGCCGCTTATTTTATTATTTGTCAGTTGCCCGATCGGGTTTTCACTGGGCAAACGGACCAACAAAGGGTGGGGCATGCTCTTTAGCGTAATTATTATTTTCTCGTTTTATTTACTGATGACGTTAGGGCTGTCGTTTGGTAAAAAATACACATGGATTTCATACCCCGGCCCGTGGTTGCCTGTTTTCACGGGACTTGCGGTAGGATATTATTTATGGAAAAAAAGATTAAACATCTAGTCAACGCACCGCTGATGTTTGGCTATATTTCCCGCAAATTTTGGGGGCCGTTCTTCTTTGCCATGGGCGTATTTGCTACGCTGGTGGTACTGGGCGACACATTTGAAAAAATGAAAAATCTGGGCAACGGCACAACTACACTGGCCGACGTGCTTTCCTACTCTTTGGTTACATTTCCCAATTGGCTCGCTACCATTATGCCGGTGGCGTGTTTATTAGGGGCAATTTCCGTTATTTCCGAAATGGTCTCTAACGGCGAGTGGACTGCCTGCGTAGCCGGCGGCTTTGCGCCGCGGCAACTTTTTAAACCGATTTTGGCTTGCATTTTAGTCGTGTGCGGGGTGACGATGTTATTTCAGGAATTTATCGTACCGCCCTTAAATGTAAAAGCCGATTATATTTATTACACCCGTCTTAAACCGCGCGATAATTATAACCAGTATTTGGAAAATGACGTACTGATTAAAGTATCCCCCTCGCAAATGTTATCTGCCAAAAGCGTAGATTTAACAACCGGCACAATGTATCAGGTTTCATTAGATACCTATAACAAAGAATGGGATATTGCCGAACAAGTCGTTGCGGAAAAAATGATATGGGATTCTAAAACCCACCATTGGGAATTTGTAAACGGGGTACACCGTACGTTCGCCGGGGATATGGACACACAGGAAACGTCTTTCCAAACGCGCGAATCGCCTGTGGATATCCGCCCGAATCAAATGTCTTTGGGCCGGGTGGACGAGGACTTAATGAGTGTGCGCGAGTTAACCAAACGTATCCGCTTTCACAAACGCACAGGGATTTCGTTTTACTCAGCCGAAACGCAACGCCAAACGAAATTAGCTACCCCGTTTGCTACGATTGTGATGTGTCTTTTGGGTATGCCGTTTGCGATTAGTACGCGGCGCAAAAGCAAAATTTTAAATATCATTATGTCTATGGTTATTGCACTTACGTTTTGGGGCGTGATTACACTGTGTACCGTATTTGGGCAGAACGGATATTTGAGTCCGTTTTTAGCCGGTTGGGGCCCGGTGCTATTATTTGGCGGAGTTGTATTTTTAGAATTTAAGTGGATGAAATTATAACCGCCTTACCTGTTTCTCTTTGCAAAGAGCCGTCCTTTTTGACGGCTCTTTTCTTTTTCTCTCTAATAAACCTGTTCCTGTCTTTTTATAACTTATTTAATTCCCAACGAGCCGCAATTTTTTCTTGACAAATCAAAAAAAAAAACGATAATAAAGGAACGGTAAAAAAAACAACAAGGAGCAGACAACATGAAAAACAAACAAGCATTTACACTCATTGAACTTTTAGTCGTCGTTTTAATCATCGGTATTTTGGCGGCGGTCGCGTTGCCGCAATACAATTTGGCCGTTGAAAAAGCACGTGCCACCGAGGCCATAACTGTATTAAAAAGTATCAAAGAGGCACAAGAACGATATTATTTGGCCAATGGGTCTTATACGGATAAATTTGATGAACTGGATATTGCCTTGCCGGGAACTGTCAGTGTTTCCGGCTTAAGCATCACATTAACAAGCGGTATAACCGTGGCTATACAAACAAAATTATATGCCTACGCCGTCAATAAAACAAACACCAATACGTTTATGTTTGTTTATTCTCACATCAACGACGCAGACGCCGGTAAACGAATATGCCATGCTAAAAAAAATAATCTCAAAGCTAATCAGTTATGTAAAAGTTTAGGAGGCAAAAACCCCAAAGATCTTTCTTCTTGCGCGCTTGGACCTTGCACCGTATATGAACTATAAAACGGTGGGACGGTCAGCCGCCCCAAAAATAACGCGCCTTATTTTTTCTATATCCCGTACAAAAACCTTACGGGATGACGGAAAAAATAAGGCGCGTGGGCGTAAGCCCGTCAGCGTGGTATGAGTAGAAAAGGAAAGATGATTTTTCAGATTTGAGGCAAATTTGCGGGATTTAGGCGGCCGCATAGGCGTAATGATAGTTACGTCAAGGCCGCGAGACCGCAAAGTTGCCCAAATATGGAAAATTGTATCTCAGAAAAGCAAACGCCCGCAAAAGATATCTTTTGCGGGCGTTGCGTAAAACGAAAGTTACGAAAGTTGTTAATATAATTATTTAATTCTTCTAAAGGCCCGCCACAATACCGCCAGTAATCCCACCATCACATACAGTGAAAATACGATAAACACCATATTATGCGGAAACCGGATCGTCATTACCACCAAAAACACGATCAACAAGAGCATCCACGGTCCGTGGGCTTTATCGCGTTTGGCTTTGAAAGCGACATACGGCACATTGGACACCATCAGTAGCGACAGCACCAACATCGCAAACCATACAAAATTATAGATATGCGGCAAATAGATACTCAGCAGGTGAATATTGCGTCCGCCCGTCGTACCTTCCATAATGCTGTACGAAATAGCAAACGACGCCAAAATACCCGCCGCAGCCGGAGTAGGAAGGCCGCTAAAATACTGTTTGGAACTTTCCCCCGCATAGGCCATCGCGTTAAATTTGGCTAAGCGCAACACGCCAAAGCACGCGTACACGCACGCAATCGGCGCGCCCCAAACAGGTTGCGTGTGGAGCACAAAAAAGTACATGAGCATCGCCGGAGCGGTGCAAAACGAAACCGCATCAGCAAGCGAATCCATTTCCACGCCAAAACTGCTTTCCACGCCCAACAAACGTGCCATGCGCCCGTCAAACATATCAAACACCATGGCAAATAAGATGAGCCACCCGGCTCCGGCAAAATTGCCTTTGGCAGCCGATAAAATAGAGAAAAACCCACACGCCATGTTGCCCAGCGTAAATAAAGACGGCACCGTTACCGCGCCGGTATGTTTTAACTTCTCTACTACTTTTTTTTCCTGTTTTTCATCTGCCATAGTTATTTCCACAAGGCAAGAACGGTGATCCCGCCTTGCACTTTTTGGCCCTCTTTTACTACGACGCGCACTTTATGTTTCGGCAAATATACCGCCACTTGCGAGCCAAAACGCACCAGTCCGATACGCTCGCCGATTTTGACTTCCTGCCCGGTATGGCGCCAGCACTCAATGCGCCGCGCGATAGCCCCCGTGATTTGTTCCACGTGGGCAAAATTTTCCGGCACGCCGTTTTTGAAAATCTGAATTAAATTGCGCTCGTTTTTATCAGCGTCCGGGTGGTCGGCAAATAAGAACGTGCCTTTGTTATAAAAAATCTCGCCGATTTTTCCGTTTACGGTAGAGCGTTGCACGTGCACATCAAAAATAGAAAGGAAAATGCGAACGACTACGGAGTTGGGGTCATCTTCCGTTTTAACGGAGAGTATCGTACCGTCGGCCGGACACGCAATTTCATCGTCGGCAAATACGGTGTTACGGTTTGGATCGCGGAAGAAATACGCACAGAACAACGCCGCCACAATAAACAGCACACACAACGTATGCCAATTAAGCAGCAAGCAGATAAAGGCACACACAATACCAATACCGAATAGTTTAAGCCCTAAAGGCAAAACGGTAGACACCCAACCAAAACTTTTGGACAACGTACGTTTAATATCTTCTAGCATAGGAGTTCACTGCCGGTGGGATAGATTTGAATGGCAGATTTAAAAGAAGTGGGCAGGGGGGGACTTGAACCCCCACGACCTTGCGGTCAACAGATTTTAAGTCTGTCGCGTCTGCCATTCCGCCACCAGCCCTCTGTAAGTATTATAGCAAAAAATAAGGAGGATGTACGCAAGTGTTTATTTTTCGGACAGCTTGAGTGAATTGTAGAATTTGCGGCAGAAAAGACTTTTAACGCCCAGCTCGCGCAACATGTCTTGCAGTTGCCGGTCATCGGTTACGGCAATCACGCGTTGGCCCGTTTGCGACAAATAGTCGGCGCGCTCGCAAATAATTTGATCCGCGCTATCGCCCTCGGTAAATGAAATATGCACTCCCCCCCGGTATAGCGGACCGACCGGGCGGAAAGAGCCGTCAAAAATCACTTCGTAGGTATGCATTTGGTAGCGTTCGTCCAACGAAACGGCTTCCAAAAAATCTAAAAAATCGTCGGTCACTTCCTCTTCACTGCGGGAAAACTCGTACAAAAAACTGCGCACGATGTTAAGTCCGTCAATCAGATAAACAGTCGGTTTGGTGGTAGTATACATATTATATTGCCTTTACGGTCCAAAATTGTTATAAGAAAATGATACAATATAATACCTTTAGCGGTCTTTGACAATTTCTGTATTTACGGGGGTGTAATAGATTCGACGGGTATCTGTTGCCACCCGGGAGCAAGTGTCGGTTGGCCAGGCCGACTCAAATAGGGCCAAAAAAATAAGCAACAACAATCAAGTTGCCTGGGCTAACGCTTAGTCCACGGCGCCTTTTGTGTCTTCCATGCGCGAAAGGAACGCCGTCAAACCATGGAATGCAACAACGCAGGCGCAGTTCGTCTTACGTTGTCTAAGACACACGAACTAAACCGCCGCCGTGCCGTCTTGCGCTTAGACGGCGGTCACTGAGCAAGACTAAACTTGTAGTGCCCGAGAGGAGAAGATGTTCGGACGGGGGTGCGAATCCCCCCACCTCCACTTTTTATATAAAAAGTAAGGTTTCAAAAATTTATGTTCTTTTTCTGATGGCAGAAAAAGAACGAAAAAGACCAGCCGATACGGAGCATAAAATAAAATTTCAAAGGGCCGACCGACAACTAGGCGCTACGCCGCCGTCGGACAAATCGGTCGGTTGCCACTCTTGAAATTTTATTTTATAAACGCTCCTATTATCGGCAGAGAACGACGGCGCTTTTTATAAACAGCACTAAAGGGGCGGAATAACAACTCAGGCAGGACAAGTCGGCGATAGCAGCAGAAACGACAAAAAAATACGGGAATTGAAAATAGATTTACTTACATTACAGGAGAAATTATGGCAACGGAAATTAAATTTGGTACAGACGGTTGGAGAGGCATTATCGCGTGGGATTTCACATTGGAAAATGTACGCCGCGTCGCGCAAGCTTTAGCGCACTTTATTAACGAAAACGCACCTGCCGAAGAAAAAGGCAAATCGCCTAAAATCTTCGTCGGTTTTGACCGCCGCTTTATGTCCGACATATTCGCCAAAGAAATTGCCGTCATTTTGCGCTCCAACAAACTAGATGTTACCCTTTCCGACCGCCCGGTAACCAGTCCGGTGGCGGCGTGTTTGAGCTTAAACAAATTTTGGCTTAGTATCATGGTAACCGCCAGCCACAACCCCGCCCAATACAACGGTATTAAAATTAAACTCGCCGGCGGGGCGGCCGCCGAACGCGTAACCCGCGACATTGAAGAATTATTAGACGAATCGCCCGCCCTTTCGCTCTACGGATGCGAGCCAGAAGTCAAAGATTTAACCGATGTCTATTTAAAATACGTTTCCGGGCACGTCAATACGCGCAAACTAAAAACTTTCAAAGGCAAAGTAGCCGTAGATTATATGTACGGTGCGGCCGCCGGATACGTGGAAAAAATATTGGGAAACAAACAAGTCATCGCGCTTCGCAACGAACACGACACTACGTTTGGCGGCGACCAACCCGAGCCGGTGGAGAAAAATTTAAGTGAACTTAAAAAAACCGTGGTAGCCAAAAAAGCCGCTTTGGGTATCGCTTTTGACGGCGACGGAGACCGCGTCGCTCTGGTGGACGAGAAAGGCACATATTTGACACCGTGCGTAATTGCCGCGGTGCTGTGCAATTATTTCATCAAACATAAAAAACTCAAAGGCAAAATCGTGCAAACGGTTTCTATGGGCTATTTGCTCAAACGTATCGCCCGCCAACACGAAATGTTATTTGAAGAAGTCAACGTGGGTTTTAAACACGTAGCCGAACTGATGGCGTTGGAAGATATCGCTTTTGGGGTGGAAGAGTCCGGCGGGTTTGCCTGGAAAGGAAATCTGCCCGACCGCGACGGCCTAACCGTGGCATTGGCGTTTTTGGAAATTATGGCCACGACGGGCAAAAAAGCCAGCGAACTCTGCGCGCAAATTGCGCAAGAATATGGCACGTCGGTTTATCTGCGGCGCGATATTGCCTTAAACAAACCACTCGCCAAGGACTCTTTTACCGATAAAATCCGCCGCAAAGTACCCAAAAAAATCGGCACTCGCAAAGTGGCCGAAATGCTAACGTCCGACGGCCTTAAAATTCTATTTGATAACGATGAGTGGCTGCTCTTACGCCCGTCCGGCACGGAGCCCGTCTTGCGTATTTACGCCGAAACGGCTACCAAAAAAGATACGCAAGCCCTGTTGGACTTTGGCGAAAAATTAGCCGCGCCGTTTTTGAAATAATATGCAAACACTCGCACTGGTGGACGATTCCGGCATTTTACGCGCGGCTATCAAAAATGTATTAGAGGCCGACGGCTACTGCGTAGCCATTGAGGCGGACGGTTCCAAAGAACTCTTTGAGCAACTGCAAAAAAACAACGTGGACAGCGTGCTCTTAGATGTGTTTTTTCCCAACGAAAGCGGGTTAGATATTTTGGCGGAACTCAAAAAACGCTACCCGAAAATAAAAGTACTTATCGTAACCGGCATGCAACAAAACAGCATTTTGGAAGAAGCCCAAAAGCGCGGCGCCGACGGCGTATTATATAAACCGTTTGATACGGATGATTTACTTTCCGCCGTGAAACGGCTAAAATGATAGTTGCCCGCTAAGGCAACTGATAAAACTTGAACGTATCATCGCCCATATCCACAATCCTTACCCCACCCATAGACTTGCACGCCTGTTGATAGATTGCGCTTTTCCCGTAACACAAATGGCCTGCCACAGGTTTGGTATATCCTTTATGGTCAAAATAATAAATAATACCTTGCGAACCTGTTCCGGGTGCCCATACGGTTACCCTGTTGTTAGATGCGCCATATCCGTTGAGTGCAAATTCCAACTCATATTGATTAGTCAGCTTAAACTTAGCGTAATTTGTTCCGTCTGTTGCTACAGAAACAGTTGATACGCCGATAGAAAGGGCATCTAAATCGCTGGTATATTCCCCGTTTGCCAAATAATATGCTTCTTCGGCATCTTTGACAGATTTGGCCAGTGTCACAGCTTGCATAAGCCGGCTTTTGGCAACCGCCACTTGATACTGCGGCAACGCCACCGCCGCCAATATGCCGATGATAAGAACAACGACTAAGAGTTCAATCAGCGTAAATGCTTGTTTGTTTTTCATACAACCTCCTTTTTTTATCATTAAATAAAATGTAGCAAAAAAAAAAACGATGTCAAGTTTTATTTTTTCTCTCGCTATATCCCGCATAGAAACTCTGCGGGATGACGAGAAAGGGGAGTCAACTTCCACTTAATTAGAGCCACACTCTTTTTGCTATGTTGCTTTATTTTAAGACAGACAATAAACTAAGAAAAAATCAACAAAGATACGGCCATTACGCCCATGCCGCCAATTACGCCCCAAATCACGTGGTGGCCCTCGCCGTACTCGTGAGCCGTGGGCAAGAGTTCATCTAAGGCAATATACACCATCAGTCCGGCAATCAGCGCAAACAAAACGCCAAAAACGGTCTCGTGCAAAAAATGTCGCAACAACAAAAAACCCATCAGCGCACCTATCGGCTCAGCCAAGCCCGAAAGCACGCTGTACGCAAACGCCTGTTTGCGGCTACCCGTTGCGTGAAAGACAGGAAGGGCTACCGCAATTCCTTCCGGGATATTATGAAGCGCCACCGCTACCCCCACGCTAATACCAAGTGCCGGACTTTTCAGCGTAGCCATAAAGGTAGCCAATCCCTCGGGGAAGTTATGCACCGCCAGTACAATAGCCGTAACTAACCCCACGCGTTTTAATTTATCCGCCGGATCAAACGTGTGCATTTGTACGTGGTGCGACGGCAAAAAATAATCTATTCCCCACGCAATTAAAATTCCGCCGAAAAACAGCCCCGTACTTAACCATTGGCCGGGTCTGTCGCCCAGTTGCTTTGTTAAAGATAATGCCCCCTGTGGCAATAATTCCATAAATGACACGTAAATCATCACACCCGCCGACAGACCAAGCCCCACCGCCAAAGCCGCCAGATTTTCTCTTTTTACAATAAACGCCAAAACTCCCCCCACCGCCGTAGCGGCTCCGGCAAAAAAACTGAGTAACAGCGCAAATAGTATTGGCTCGTTCATACATTTATCGTAACAAAACCCGTTCAAACGCATGCGGCGCAAAATGTATTAGGATGACGTCTTGGAACGGGAAAAGCTATAATAAAAGCATGGTCGCAACGCAAAATTCCATTATTCTAACCGATGAGTTTAAAGACGCGTTGGCCTTATTAGAGGCCAAGCCCGCCGTACAGCCGCTTATTTTTATCACGGGCCGCGCGGGCACGGGCAAAACCACGCTGCTGCGTTACTTTGCCGAGCACTCGGCCCAAAATACCGTTGTACTGGCTACGACGGGCTTAGCCGCTATTCACGTACACGGGCAGACGGTCCATTCGTTTTTCCGGCTCAAACCGGGCAACCTGTTTGATACGGCCAATTTGCACCGTTTACCGCGCAAAACCGTGGAAGCGTTTGACACGATTATCATTGATGAGGCCTCCATGCTCCGCGCCGATTTATTGGACGCCATGGACTACATTTTGCAACTTTCTACGCATAGCGATTTGCCGTTTGGCGGCAAAAAAATCGTACTCTTTGGCGATTTATTCCAACTTCCTCCCGTAGAGGAAAAACAAACCAGCGGCTTATTTGACGTTTTCCAACAAGAATATCAAAGCCCGTATTTTTTTGAAGCGCACGTATTAAAACGCTTGCCGTTAGAGGTCTTTGAACTCAAACGCATTTTTCGCCAAAAAGCCGACCCGGACTTTGCGCACCTCTTAAATTTGATTCGCGAAGGTCAAATTTCGCAACCGCAGTTGGATATGATCTTAAACACGCACAAGACGTTTGAACTGCCCGACCAATTTGAAAATTGCATTATTTTATCCCCCACCAACCGCGAGGCCGCGTGGCGCAACTTGCATTATCTCTCGCGCCTGCCCGGGCCGGAATTTACGTATACCGCTACGCAAGACGAGGGCTTTAACCCTAAAATCACGCCGGCGGAAAGCGAGCTCAAACTTAAAAAAGGGGCTAAAATTATGATGCTTACCAACACGGACGATTGGGTCAACGGCGATATTGGCACGGTCCATGAGCTAAGTGAAGATTTTATCAAAGTGGAACTCAAAGGTGCGGTGTACCAAGTAGAGCCGCACGTGTGGGAAGACGTGCGCTACGAATTTAACGCACTTACGCAAAAATTAGAGCCCAAAGTAAAAGGATTTTTCAAACAATATCCGCTGAAACTCGCGTGGGCCATTACGATACACAAATCGCAAGGGCTGACGTTTGATAACATTTATTTGGATATCGGACGCGGTGCGTTTGCGCCGGGGCAGACGTACGTGGCACTAAGCCGTTGCCGCAGTTTAAACGGCGTACATTTAAAAAAGGATATCTGTGTAAAAGATATCCTGTGCGATGATCGTGTAAAACAATTTTTCAACTACGTGCGCGGCAACTAATTATTTCAAACTGTCTTCAAACGAGGTAAAAAAGTAGTCTCCGGTTTTACGCACTTCATCTTCGTGCAAACGTGTGTGGTAGGGTTCGGCAATACCGGCTGTTAAAAACCCGGCGGCTTTGGCGGTTTTTAACGCATACAACGCATCTTCCACCACCAGCGTACGCCCGCGCGCCGTGCCTAAACGCGCTAAAGCTTGCTCATATATTTTAGGCGACAATTTACCGGCCCCCACTTCATCACATGTGATAATAAAATCAATGTACGTATCAAGCCCCCATTTTGCAAATACGCGCTCGGCAAGTTCTTTATCGGACGCCGTCGCCACACTGATTTTAATACCTTGTTCGTGCAACTGTTGTAGCAACGGCAACACGCCCGCTTTAGGGGCTACGTCATGTAAATAATGTTGCCGCACGACCGCCAATGTCCCTTCTAATAACTCTTCCGGCGACTCGGCTATATTTAACTGCTCTTTAAGATATACAGCCCCTTCTATAAGCGACATATGCACAATCTGCTCTTCCATTTCTTCGGGCATTTCTATACCGAGTGTTTTTAAATAACGTGCCGCGGCATGATCCCAGGCACTCAGCGAATCTAACAAGGTGCCGTCCATATCAAAAATGACGGCATCAATGATCGTTCTATCCGGGAAAAGGTTGCGCACAAAGTCCCGGTTTTGCCGGGCCGCCTGCACGCGCTGCCACACCACACGGGGCAGCATTTCCGTCCGGGCGGCGGGTGGGCGCAAAAAAGTTACCGGACAAGACGTCTCATTAGTTTGGGGGACAAAAAAGGGCGGTTTGGTTTGAGGTAAAGAGTGGGGAAGTGATGTCACGGGCAATACGCCAACGCCTGCTTTGGAAGAGACAACCAATTGCGGCGTACTGAAACCGCGCCGCGCCAGACCGGGCGAAAAAATCGTCTGTCTTGCTCCTTGCCAAACCACCGGTTTAGACATGGCCCGCCAAAGCAAAAACGGGTTTTTTGGTGGCGGTGGCGCACTGACGGCATTTAGCGCAACAAAAGCCACTCCTAAAGCGGTTATCCCTAATTTCTTACCCATAAGGATATTGTACTTTTTCAAGCTGTCGTGGCGCAAATTGCCCCCGCTTCAACCGGTCCACCGCGCCGGCAACACGTTGCCGTGCTTACTTGTCAAACGCTTGCCGGATCGTTTACTGACGGATAATAAAAGTACGGGAATCATACTCCGTATTACCAAACGATTGGCAAAGTTTTTTGCCTTGGGAACTGTACCAAAAACAGCCCAGCTGTCCGTCTTCCAAATAAATAATTGCGTACTCGGTAGCAAACGGCAGACGGTTGCAAGCCGCCAATAAGTCCGGCCGATCGGCATAAGAGGCCGCCCGGCATACAAACTGTTTTGTTTGAATGCCCGGTATATCGCCAAGATAAACCGTGCGCGAGCCGGGTATATCAATATCCAATTCGTCAAAATTAGGTGCATATTCGCCGTTGGCCAGAAAATACCGTTCTTCCGCCTTGCCGATAGAATTTACCAGAGAAATGGCCTCCGTGGCACGCGCCTTTTCTACCGCCCTTTGGTATTGCGGCAACGCTACCGCCGCCAAAATACCGATGATGAGAACTACAACTAATAATTCAATCAGCGTAAATGCTTGTTTGTTTTTCATACAACCTCCTTTTTATCATTAAATAAAATGTAGCAAAAAAAAAAACGATGTCAAGCTTTATTTTTCAAGGCGGAAAAATCACAAAAAAAACAGCAGATCTTTACGATCTGCCGTTTGTATCCAAATGAATTTATCTTACAACACCGAGCGGCTCATTAAGATACGGCGCAAATCTTCCGGGTTTGTAAACAAAATAGTTTCAAACCCCAAGTCTGCCGCCTTAGAGATATTGGCTTGGTTATCGTCAATAAAAATGCAATTTGGTGCGCGCAAATTGTAACGCGTAAGCAAGCGCGAATAAATCTGCGGGTCGGGTTTGACCAGTTTTTCCTCGCCGGACATCACAATTCCGTCAAACCATTTCAAAAAATCGTATTTTTGTTTAGCGATAGGAAATGTCTCTGCGGACCAATTACTTAGCGCGTACAAGTGACGGTGGCGGCCTTTCAGCTCGCGCAAAATATCCACCGTGCCTTCAATCGCGCCGCCGAGCATTTCGTCCCAACGGGTGTAATAAAAGTTAATCGCAAACGCATACTCCGGGTATTTTTTGGACAGCAACTCAATACCTTCTTCAAAACTCCGTCCGGCATCTTGTTGTGTGTTCCATTGGGATGTGCAGACATTAGTTAAAAACCACTCCATTTCCGTATCGGTGGAAAAAATTTTCTTATATAAATAACGCGGATTCCAGTCAATTAAAACTCCGCCCAAATCAAAAACAATATCTTTCATAAAAAAACCTCTTTTGATATTTTAACAATTTTAGCTTGTATGAAAAAGCCTCCTCGCCCACTTGCGGCAAGGGGCTTGACAAATCAAAAAAAAAAACGATAATAAAGGGACGAAAAAAACAACAAGGAGCAAACAATATGAACAACAAACAAGCATTTACGCTTATTGAATTATTGGTCGTCGTTTTAATCATCGGTATATTAGCGGCGGTGGCGGTGCCGCAGTATAAAATGGTCGTCTTAAAAAGCCAATACACCCAACTAATGGCATTTGGAGATGCCATCCATAAAGCCGCCTTAGCGTATCAACTGGCTAATGGGCATTTCCCCAGCCGCTTTGACGAACTGTCTATTGATGTGCCCGGCACAGGGGATGAGCAAGAAAAAACTTATAAAGATTTTCACTGTATATTATCGGCCGACATGAGTGACCGCGTAGATAATATATATTGTTATTTTAACCCGGTTGACACCCGTTTATCCTACTTCATCAGTTATCCTAACAATAAAATGTGCGGTGCTAGGAGAACATGGGAAAAGGGCAATAAATTATGCCAAAACATGACTGGTAAAACAACCACACCTACTACGGGGGGATACGGTGGTGATACAAGTGGAGTGTGGTTATATCGGTTTAATTAATCCGCTTACTAGTTAGCACGGAACCCGCCCGGAACGGCCTGCCAACCAAAAGAATGGTATTGCGGATGATTGCCTGATTTTTCAAATTTAAGATGATTTTTTCGGATTTAGTTGCGGCGCGGCATAGCGCTAGTTATGTAAGCCGCAAGAGACGAAAAAAGCGCTTAAATTTGGAAAATGGTTGGCCCTGAAAAGCAACGATGCACAAAATTGGTTTATTTTGTGCATCGTGCGTAAACCGAAACTTACCAGGGCCGTTATAATACTAACGTATCTTCCATGTCCGGGCCGGTAGAGATAAGCGCAATTTTAGGATGCGGATACACCTGCGCCGATAGCGCCCGCAAATCAGCCAAGAATTTTTTGGCTTCCGGCGTAAAATCTTCTTCTTTTTTTACGCGGTCGTTGCCGGGGAACATATCAATATGCGTAATAGCGATTTTGGTGCAATTGTTAATCATAATCGCGCGCGAAGCGGAACGCTTTTCAAACTCGCCCACGCGGCGCAAGCGTTTGCTCACGCTACCAATTTCGTGGCCTTTGGTGTGGTAAATTTCCAATTCTTTTTCGTCGGAAATTTCTTTTTCAAGCGGGCCGGGGCCTACGCGTGTGATATAAGGTTTAAACACCACGTACACATCGCGCACGCTTTTGGGGCCGAGTCCGGCCTCGCCCAAAAACGTACTGGCGGTGGTATCGCGCGACGTTACAAACGGATATTCGCCGTGTAACAAAGAAAGTTTAATACCTTGCGTGCCTTCCAACAAAATATCGCCGCCTTTATCTAAACAGCGGTTTAAGAGTTCCGGCACGTCTTGGATAAATTCTTTAAGTAACGGCTCGTCTTTAGCAAATTTAATATCGCGCCGTTCAATACGCTCTTTGACGGCTTGCCCAAGCCCCGTACCCACACTGCCGATGTGATTCATAAAATGGCTTGCGCCGCGTTCGGCTTGTGTTTGCTCGTCGGTAATCAAAACGGCATACGGGTCAATAATTAAACGGTCTTGCGTATTTGTTTTTTTCACTTCGTCCAATAACCACTCGGTTTTGGTGTACGCTCCCGCACCCAAAACGAGTTTGGTTTTAGGGTTTAAAAAGCCAGACGGGATATTTTTAAGTGTATAGGAAACCCCGTTTTGCACGACGGTATGCCCCGCGTTGGGGCCACCCACACGCACGCAATAATCGTAATTGCCTTTATACGATAAATACGCGGAAATTTTGCCTTTTCCTTCATCTCCGGCTTGTCCGCCGCACACTAAATCAATCATGTTTCCCCCTTGCTAATTTTTCGGCCAACCCGGTGTATTTTTCCGGCGTCAGCGCACGCAGTTGTTTTTTAATATTTTCCGGCACGTTTGCTGTTTCTATCACTTGTTGCAAATGGTGTAATGTAACCGCGCGGCCGCGGGTAACGTCGCGCAGTTTTTCGTACGGGTTTTTCTCACCCGCCGCGCGCAAAACCGTTTGGATCGCCTCGGCTAACACTTCGGGATGATTTTTCACTTCGTCCGCCGCGGCCGCGCGGTCCAAGCAAATTTTACCAAGCCCGTTTTGCAAGGACGACAACGCCACACACATATATCCAAATACCAGCGGCATATTACGTAAAACGGTGGAGTCGGACAAATCACGCTGCAAGCGCGACACGGGAAGTTTGCCGGAAAAGAAATCGCACAAATTGGCGGCCAGTTGCAAGTTTCCTTCGGCATTTTCAAAATCAATGGGATTTACTTTTTGCGGCATGGTGGACGAGCCGACCTCGCCTTTTTGGGTTTGCTGTTGCACGAGTCCGGCGGAAATATAGTGCCACATATCGCGGCAAAAATCAATCAAAATGACGTTTATGCGGCGCAAATTATCAAAAAGTTCGGCGTAGCTGTCGCGCGGATCTACTTGCGTAGAAACAGGCGTGCGATAAATTTTAATTTTACGGTTTTTGTTGAGCGCGCTTATCAAACGGTCCGCCGTTTTAGGCCAGTTTACCGCCGGGAAAGCGGCCGCGTGCGCATTAAAATTCCCTACGGCCCCGCTAAATTTACAGGAAATTTGTTGCTTTTTTAACTGCGCGATTTGCCGCGTTAAGCGGTCTGCAAACACGCGAATTTCCTTACCAAACGTCGTCGGTACGGCAACTTGTCCGTGCGTACGGGCGAGCATTACGGCGGCGGCTTCTTTACGCGCGAGTTGCAAAAGCGCGCGGCACAATTTTTCCAACGCGGGCAACAAAACTTTTTCAACGCCGTTAGATAGCATGAGCGCGTAGGAAACGCTGTTGACGTCCTCGCTGGTAAGCGCAAAATGTATCCAATTCAAACGGTCTTTCAACGACGTGTTTTGCAATTTCAAACGCAAAAAATATTCCACAGCTTTGACGTCGTGTCGGGTAGCGGGAATATTTTTGTAACCGTCAAATTCAATCGCGCGCAGAACGGATAAATCGTTTTCGCTTGGCGCGCACAGCGTAGCCAATAATTTTTTTTCGCTAACGGTAAGAGGTGTAAAGTGAGGGAGTTTTAAGTCGGCCAACAGTTGCAACCACAAAATTTCCGTTTGCAAACGGTATGCGGCGAACGCGGCCTCGCCCATGACCTGCGTGAGCGTGCCCAATTTGCCGCTATATCGTCCGTCCAGCGGACAAAGGGCCGTCCGTTCCATAATTATATTTTAGCAAAAATACAGGTTAAAAGAGATAACTATATTCGCCGGTAGGTTCTCCGGACGGCGAGGTGCGCCCGGTAGCATTTTTACAAATCAAATTACCTAACGTATTATTTTGCCCCGCATAGCAAAAACGTAACCCGCGCGCGCCCGCATTGGTTGCATTATCATACACATATACCAAATGTGTACCCGAAGGCAAACGAGAATCTTTAGCATCTACCGACTCGTTACGGGCCCCTGCCACATACGCGTTGAGTGTAATAGTCCAACCTACCGGATTAGTCAAAATTGTTTCAATGGCTGTATTTGTTATCGTTCCCTCTAACCCAATATCCAATTCTTCCCAATCGGTTGTGTATTGTCCGTTGGCTAAATAATAGCGTTCCTCGGCTTGGGCAACAGCATTGGCAAGCGTGATAAGTTGCGCCATACGCGCTTTGGCTACCGCTACTTTATACTGCGGCAATGCCACCGCCGCTAAAATACCGATAATAAGAACAACGACTAATAACTCTATAAGTGTAAATGCTTGCTTGTTTTTCATACAACCTCCTTTGTTTCATTAAATAAAATGTAGCAAAAAAAAAAACGATGTCAAGTTTTATTTTTTTCTCCCGCTTTGTCCCGCATTTTTGCCACCCGCAGGGTCGGGGTAACGAGCGGGAGAAAAAATATTGGCTGGAAAGCCCCCTTGCCGGGGGCAGGCAAAAGGGGAGTCAACTTCTACTTAATTAGAGCCACACTCTTTTTGCATTGTTGCTTTGCAGTGCAACAACTTCCTTGCCCAAAAAGACAACAAAAAACGGCCCTTTTTCAAAGGACCGTTTCCAAAAAGATATTACAACTTTTAATTCACTTTCCAACCGCCGCCGAGGGCTTTACATAAATTTACTACTGCGGATAATTCATTGGCGCGCGAATTAGCCAAATTCATCTCAGCCGATAAAAGCGTTTCTTCCACACTCAGCAAATCAGTTACGCCGATCAGCCCCGCGCTTTCCTGTTTTTTGGTGAGCTCGTAACTGCGTTTCATCGCCGCGGTCTGCGAACTATACGAATCAAAAATATCGCGGTTGATACGGTTGGCGGCCAACGCATCGTACGCTTCTTTAAAAGCCGTTTGCACCGTTTTGGTGTAAGACGCCAACTGCTCGCGGTATTGCGCTTCGGCTTTTTTGTTTTGCGCTTTAATTTTGCCACCCTCAAAAATGGGAGCGAGCGCGTTGCCGGCTATGTTCCACACGCCGGCACCGCCGGTAAACAAATCAGTTAGGGCGTTACTGGCAAACCCCGCCGTACCGGTTAGCGAGATAGACGGAAAATACGCCGCACGCGCCGCGCCGATATTAGCATTGGCGGCAACCAGTTGCTCTTCGGCCGAGCGCACATCCGGGCGGCGTTCCAACAAATCAGAGGGCAAATCAGCCGGGACATCCGGCACTAAATTAAGCTCCGTCAATGTTTTACCGCGCGGGATATTACGCGCGATAATCTCGCGCGGCGACTGACCAAGTAAAACGGCTAGCGCGGTTTCTTGTTGTTCGCGTTGCAAATTGAGTTGTTGCAGTTGCGCTTGTACGCTGTCTTTATTAGCTTGTACGCGGCGCAAATCCACTTCGGTAGAGTAGCCGGCTTTGTAACGCGACTCATAAATGCGCACATTTTCTTCGCGCGCTTGCAAGGTGCGCTGCAAAATTTTTTGTTGCGCATCTAACATGCGAAGCGTAAAATAGCTGTTGGCTACGTCGGCCGTAAGCGTTAAGCGTACCGTATCACGCGCTGCTTCGCTAGCGAGCAGTTTGGCACGGGCCGCCTCAGACAAGCGGCGATATTTGCCCCACAAATCTAATTCAAATGAGGCCGATAAACCCGCCGTGCTTTGACTCTCGCCGGATCCTGCGTTGTTCCCTTCCCGACCGCTTTGCGCTCCGGCGGAAAGCGTAGGCATTTGGTCGGCACTGGCAATCCCCACATCGGCACGCGCTTCGTCCACACGCGCGATAGCGGCTTGTAAATCTTGGTTGTAAGCAAGGGCTTGTTCTTCTAGCCCGTCTAACACCGGGTCTTCAAATACGTCCCACCATTGGGCCGTTGTAAAAATGCCAAACTTATCGCCGGATTGACCGCCTTGCGGCAAGTCTAGCTCGGGTTGTTTGTAGTTGGGGCCTAACAAACACCCACCTAAACAAGCCAATGAAAATAAGGTTAAAGCAATTTTTTTCATTTTGTTTCCTCCAATTTTCCACCTAACGGAGCTTCATTATCTTTACCGCTAAACCAACAGAAGAACAGCGGGATAAACAAGGGCGCAACGCCGGTAGCAATAAGCATACCAAATACAACGGCTGTGCCGATAGAGTGGCGGCTGGCCGCGCCCGCACCACTGCTAATCATCAGCGGCACACATCCTAAAATAAACGCCAAAGACGTCATCACAATCGGCCGAAAGCGCAGTTTGGCTGCGTCCACGGCGGCTTTGGCTTTAGCTTCGCCTTGCTCTTTTAAGAGCACCGCAAATTCTACAATCAAAATAGCGTTCTTCGCGGCCAAACCGACTAGAGCCACGAGCGCAATTTGAAAGTAAATATCATTAGACAGCCCGCGCATAAATGTACCCAGTAACGCCCCAAATACCGCAAACGGCACCGCCATTAGTACGGCTACCGGCAAGCTCCATTTTTCATACTGCGCGGCTAAGATTAGGAACACCACCAAAATTCCCAGCAACAACGCTTGCATAGAGGAACTGCCTGCCAAGTTTTCTTGGTAAGTTGTACCCGTCCACGCCAGTGTGAAACTCGGGTCTAACGTGGCTTTGGCTGTTTCTTCCACGGCTAAGATCGCGTCGCCGGAGCTATACCCGGCGGCCGGGTTAGCAATAAACTTAGCGGCCGGGAACACGTTAAACCGCTCCACCATATCCGGCCCTAACGACGGCGTTAGCGTAACTAATGCAGAAAGCGGCACCATAGCTCCGCTTTGTGCGCGCACGTATACACCGCTGATTTGTTCGGGCTTCGCGCGGTACGCACCGTCGGCCTGAATCATCACTTTAAAACTGCGGCCCATGTAGGTAAAATCGTTAACGTACGTCGTGCCGAAAGAACCTTGTAACGTAGCGTATAAATCATCCAACGAAACACCCATCGCGTGGGCTTTTGTTTCGTCCACCGTGAGCGAGTATTGCGGCACATCGGCCGAAAACGTACTGGTAACGCTGGAAATTTCCGGGCGTTTTTTAACTGCATCCATGAACGTTTGGATTTGTTTTTCCAGTTCACGGCTATCACCCGATCCGCGGTTTTGGATATACCCTTCCAAGCCGCCTGTCGTACTCATACCCATAATGGGCGGCGGGTTAAACGGCATGACAATAGCCGTCGGGATTTTTTGCATAGCCGCCTGATAAACCGCGGCTACTACCCCTAGCGAAGACAACGCTTCTGTTTTGCGTTCTTCCCACGGTTTTAACATCACAAACGACGATACCGCACTGGCCTTTTGGGTGCCACTTAAAAGGTCGTATCCGGTAAATGTCATGTCTTGGGCAACGGCCGGGTTACTGGTAATAATTTTTTCCAACGTGCTGGATACTTCGTCGCTGCTTGTTAAAGACGAGGCCGGGTCTAATTGCGCCGACACCATAATAAACCCTTGGTCCTCATCGGGCAGCAAACTGCCGGGGACTATTTTAAAAAGTCCCAACATCCCCGCTACCAACAACACCAACACCACAGCAGACACCGGCACGCGGCGGATAAAGAAAGATACCCAACTGCCGTATTTCCCGGTGAGTTTCTCAAACTTTTGGTCAAACCAATAGAAAAAGCCGTGGGTCGGTTCTTCTTTATGGCGCAAGAGTAGCGCGCACAAGGCAGGCGTTAAGGTAAGAGCGACTAAGCCGGAAATAACCACAGACACCGCAATCGTAATAGCAAATTGCTGATACATCACGCCCGTAAGTCCGCCCATAAACGCCACCGGCACGAACACCGAACACAGCACTAGCACAATCGCCACCACCGGGCCGGATACTTCTTCCATCGCTTTAATAGTAGCTTCTTTGACGGGCAATTTTTCTTCGCTCATCAAACGCTCTACGTTTTCAATCACTACAATAGCGTCGTCTACTACCATACCGATAGCCAGTACGAGCCCAAACAGCGTAAGCGTATTGATAGAAAAGCCAAATAATTTCATCCCGGCAAACGCACCGATAATAGACACCGGCACCGCTAAACACGGAATTAAGGTAGCCCGCCAATCTTTTAAGAATAAATAAACAACCAAGAACACGAGCACCATGGCTTCTAAAAGTGTATGGATCACTTCCTTAATAGATTCTTTTACAAAGAGCGTGGTATCGTACGCCACTTTATATTCCATATCCATTGACGGCGGGAATTGTTGGGACAGTTCTTGCATACGCTCGCCTACCGCATTAGCGGTAGCCACCGCGTTAGCACCCGGCGAAAGGAAAATGCCTATCGGCACAGCCGGTTTGCCGTTGTAACTGCCATTAAATTCATACGTCTGACTGCCCAGTTCCACCCGCGCGACGTCTTTTAATAATAGCGTTGTTCCGTCGGGGCTGGCGCGCAAAATGATATTTTCAAATTCTTCCGGCGTAGTCAAACGGCCCGGAGCCACAATGGTGTACGTGCGGTCCACGTGCACCGGCAAAGGCGGCTGACCGATTTTGCCCGCCGCACGTTGCGCATTTTGCGCTTGCACGGCCGCGGCGATATCTCCCACCGTTAAATTACGTTGGGATAACACATCCGGTTTCGTCCAAATACGGATCGCATAATCGTTGGCGGACATGACCTGTGCGTCCCCCACCCCTTCTACGCGTTTTAAGTCATCCACAATGTTGACAAGTGCGTAGTTACCAATTGTTGTTGTATCGGTTTGACCCGACGGCGAGTATAAGGCAATAATTTGCAACATGGCCGAAGATTTTTTATCCACCGTCACCCCGTAGCGGCGCACGTCTTGCGGCAGGGAAGAAGTGGCCTGTTGGACACGGTTGTTAACGTTAATCATGGCTTGGTCGGGGTCTGTGCCTACTTTAAAAGAGACCAGCAAACTCATATCGCCGTTGGAAGAAGAAGTGGAGTTCATATAAAGCATATCTTCCACGCCGTTAATTTGTTGCTCTAACGGAGCGGCTACGGTGGTAGCGATTACTTCCGGGCTGGCCCCGGGATACGAGGCCGCAACCTCAATGGTAGGCGGGGTCAAATCGGGGTATTGTTCTACCGGCAGCGAAGTGATAGAAACGATACCCGCCAGTACAATAAGTAGCGAGATGACCGTAGCAAAAATAGGACGGTTAATAAAGAATTTAGAAAACATATCTGCCCCTTTTAATTTCCCGTTGCCGCGGTGGGCACGGCGGGTGTTTGCGCAACCGGGTTAGGCATATCTACCGACGGGGTAGTATCCGCGGCGGGCGGAACAGAAGTGTCGGGCAAGGAGCGTGCATCCGGGGCCGTGGCATCTTCAATCGTTTTTTCCAACGTCGCCAAATCGCGTCCGTCATCTGAAGCTTGTTCTACTTTTTCTTGCGGCTCAGATACCGTAAATTCTTCCATGGTAGGAGCAACGAGCATACCGGGGCGAATTTTAACAAGTCCGCCGTTTATCACCCGCTCACCTGCTTTTAAACCGGACGACACGATATACATATCGTTTTGCAACTGGCCTTCTACCGGGCGGAGCTCTACGGTATTATCTTCTTTGATCACATACGCCATTAACCCGTTGGGCGATACGAGCACAGCAGAGGCCGGTACCAAAATGGCGTTTTTAAATACGGCACCCACTAAACGCACCCGGACAAATTGCCCCGGGATCAGCTCGCTCGTACGCGCCGGGTTGGCGATAGCGGCCTTGATAGCGATACTGGAGGTTTGTGTATTTTCGGAACTGTCAAAGAAAATAAGTTTACCGCGGCGCGGATATTCCTTGCCGTTAGACAATAATACTTCTACATATATCGGCACATCTTCTACGGCCTTTTCGCGGTAGTTCATGTCTTCTAAATCGGTAGGATTATTCGTATCTCCCATGTAAATCGTGCCGGCGCGGTATCCTTGAACCAGTTTTTCAAACTGGCTACCCGGCATAGAGAAATTTACATAAAGCGGATCAATCTGCACCATGGTGGTAAGCAAGCCCGACTCTCCGGCCGCCGAAACCAAACTGCCCACCGTTTGGTTTTCTTTGCCGGCAATGCCGGAAATAGGAGCCGTTACTTTGGTATAACCCAAATTGATTTCGGCATTGTTCACGCCGGCTTGGGCCACTTGCACATTGGCCTGTGCCGTTTCATACGCCGAAAGAGCGTTATCATAATCTTGTTGGCTAACGGCATTTTCCGCACGCAAGGTTTTCATACGTTGGTACGTGCGTTTATTGCGTTTTACTTCGGCCTGGGCTTGCGCCAAAGTGCCGCGCGCTTTTTCTAACGCTACTGCATATTCTTTATCATCAATTTGAAAAAGCTGTGTGCCTTGTTCTACAAATTCGCCTTCATCATATAAGCGGGCCTGTAAAATACCGCCTACTTGTGCGCGAATTTGCACATCCAGCGAGCCGGCTACTTGGGCCGGATATTCCATCGTCCACGGATAATCCTGTTGAACAACGGTAATCGCATTGACGGCCGCTGCCTGCGGGGCCGCCGCTTCTTTTTTGTGGCAACCTACTGTTGCCAACGCCATAACGGCGATCATAACGTATGTAATGTGTTTCATAACGCTCCTTATAAAATAGCATCCTCGTTTTAATTATATAAAAATAGTCGTCATTTCTTCCCGGTTTGTTTATATTAAATCGGTCTTATGCAAGACTTTTTATGCGAAAACTCTTATAATACAAATATGCGATACTTTTTGCTATTAGTAGGTTTTTTGTCTTTGCCGCTATGCGCCGCTCCGGCGGACGAGCCGGAAATTGTTATTGAGCTGACCGGCACGCCGGATAAACAGATGAGCGACGGCGTAGATATTTGGGATAAAGATGCCAAGCAATTAACCCGTTTATTTAGCGGCAAAACGCGTGAAAAAGCGTTGGCCCTTATTACCAGCGTATCTACTAAAGATGCCAACGTCCTTGCCGCCGACGGCACAAAATACCGCTTTGTACAATACGGGCACGGGGACGGATACCGCAAGTTTTTATTTCAAGCCAAAGAGCCGCAAACTTTTGTAGCGGTGGCGGCTAATCTTAAAGATTCGTTATCATTATTTACGCGTTATCAAGCAGATATCAACATCAGCGAAACCGAATTTTTGGATGAATATGGCCCGACCACTTCTTCCGTATTTTTACCCGTTCCCAACGGGCAAACACTTTACCGGGTGAATAGCAAAGGAGGAACGCCCCAATTTTTCCTCTTTGAACAAGGCCGGCTCGCCCGGTTGCTAACCAAAGAGCAAACGGACAAGCTCGTCCAAACCCAACAAGAAACCGTCCGAAAACAAGCGCAAACTCCAAAAACCGCACCGCCCAAAAAGCCCTACAAAGCACTTTTATACGGCGGGACATTGCATGATCAAATGTATATGCCGCGCGTCATCCAACGCAAACCGTCCGCAACGGTCAAATCTGCCAGATAAGGTGCACCCCGGGCCCGTTTTTGGACCCGTCAAATTATGATAAAATATATAGGACTATGAACACACCAGATAATAAAGCTATTTTCTTTAAACGCGAGGCGCTCAAACGGGTCGTAGAAACCTTTGATAAAGGTAACTTAGAAACCCAGGCGTACCGCATCCCCTTTGATGCCTTACCCCAAAACTCCACTTCCGGCGTACGGTGCTGTATTTATAAAGAACGCGCCGTGTTCCGCGCGCGCACGTTAGCCGCGTTGGGTGGCAGTTTGGAAACAGACGACGAGGCCACTTCTCTTAACGATTACGCCAAAAATGCCATGGCCCGCAAAACCCCGGCCGAAAATACCTTAACCGTTTTGTCTATTGCGTGCAAAGGGTGCGTCAAAGCGCGCCACATTGTAACGGAAGCGTGCCAAGGTTGTTTGGCGCGCCACTGCCAAGCGGCGTGTAAGTTCGGCGCGATTTCCATTTCTACCGAGAACGGACGTTCTAAAATTGACCCCGACAAATGCAAAAACTGCGGCCAATGTCAGGCGTCGTGCCCGTACAATGCTATCACGTACGTACCTGTACCGTGCGAAGAAGCGTGCCCGGTGGATGCTATCCACAAAGACAGCGACGGTTTTGCCCACATCAACTTTGATAAATGTATCTCTTGCGGAAAATGTATGAGTGCGTGTCCGTTCGGAGCCGTCATGGAACGCAGCCAACTCATTGACGTATTACGCGCTATTAAAGGACCGCAAAAAGTGTGCGCGATGATTGCCCCGTCTATCGTCGGACAATTGGAAGGCACGCTGCCGCAAGTGGTAACGGCCTTGCAAAAAGCCGGGTTTGATAAAGTAACCGAAGTTGCCTTAGGTGCAGACATCACTACCGAGCGCGAAGCGCGCGAACTGGTGGAACGGCTTGAAAAAGGCGCGCGGTTTATGACGACGTCTTGCTGTGCGGCGTGGGTGCAAGCCGTTAAAAAACACTTGCCCGCGTTAAAAGATTTTATTTCCGATGCCAAAACTCCTACCGGGTATACGGCGGAAATTGAAAAAGCAAACGGCTTTACCACGGTATTTATCGGGCCGTGTGCCTCCAAACGCTTGGAAGGACGCGAGGACCCGAACATAGATTTTGTACTCACGTTTGAAGAAATTGATGCCTTGTTGCGCGCGCGCAACATTGACCCGAAAACGTGCGAAGAAGCCGTGTTAGATAAAAACATCTCGGCCGAGGGCCGCTACTACGGTGTAACGGGCGGCGTGGCCCAAGCGGTGGAAAACGCTATCGCCGGGAAAATACCGTTTAAGAAAATGACGATTAACGGTTTGGACAAAAAAGCCATGCTCATGCTAAACGCCTACGCGCAAGGCAAAGCCATTGACTTTCAACTCTTAGAAGTGATGAGTTGCAAAGGCGGGTGCATCGGCGGGCCGTGTACCGTCAAAACGCAAGCGCAAGTAATTGGGGAAATTAAAAAATTTGCCCAAACAAGCCCCAAATATAAACCGCTGTTTGAAAAGAAATAAAATGCTTTTAGTAAAAATTCCGCCCGTTTTAGCGGGCGGAATTTTTATTTTCCTATATAATACCGTGTGCCCCCAGTATTTATACCATTAGGGATAGGAGCCCCCATACTCTTACAAGCTTGGTCATATTTAGGGTTTCCCGTCCGCGCAAAGCAATACATAATTCCCGCCCATTCCGGTACATCGGCCCGACGGTCAAAACTGCTTACTACCGCCAATTTCCACGAATCATACCCGGCCTCCACCTTGGGGATATTGTTATCCGCCATTAACTGGCACGTCCAATCTTTCGGGCAAGAACCTTCCACGGCCAAACTGTCCATATCGGCAGTATATTCTCCGTTCGCCAAATAATATACTTCTTCCGCATCCTTAACTGCTTTCAAATAAGCAACTACTTGTGTGATACGGCTTTTGAGTACCGCTTTTTGATATTGCGGCAACGCGACCGCCGCCAAAATACCGATGATAAGAACAACAACTAATAATTCTATTAACGTGAATGCTTGTTTGTTTTTCATACAACCTCCTTTATATCATCAAATAAAATGTAGCAAAAAAAAAAAAGATGTCAAGCCCCTTTTTTTCGATAAAAAAACACCCCCGCAAAACTGTGCGGGGGTATTTTATTATCTGCCCCTTACAAACTAATTTTATATTCATCGCAACTGACAGATGAACCTACAATAATAGAGCCGCAGTTAGTGTGTCTGGTAAACGTGCCGATACTTTTACAAACCGAAGTAGCAATTTTATCGGCGGGGTTTGCCAAACAATACGGTCCCGGAGTGCGTTGTGTTTGATGCTCCAACCACCACTCCAGTTGGGTACGGCCTGTCCCGCCGACAACATATCTATTTTCAGTGGCAAATCTAATCCCGTTACCATACTCGGTATAGCTGCCGTTTGTCGTGCCACCCGCCGGAAAATCTATATTTAATTCATCCATATCCGTAGCATAATTCCCGTTTGCCAAATAATAGGTCTCCTGCGCATTGGCAATAGCTTTTGCTATGGGAAGCAACGTCATAAAACGGCTTTTCTCTACCGCCTTATTATATTGCGGCAACGCGACCGCCGCTAAAATACCAATGATCAACACAACTACTAATAATTCAATAAGCGTGAATGCTTGTTTGTTTTTCATACAACCTCCTTTTTATCATTAAATAAAATGTAGCAAAAAAAAAAACGATGTCAAGCCCCTCTCCGCTTTTCTGGCCTCAGAAAAGCTAGCAAAAGAAGGCCGCCCACGCTCTTAAAAAGCAGTTAAAACAGGAAAATTTTTCAAACTCACTTCGTTCAAACATGAAAAATTTTTACCTGTTCTAACGCTTTTTAACGACTCGCTATCGGGCGGAACAACAACAAACAAAAAACATATGTCAGATGTGACAAGAGCTACTCAAAGAAAGAGAGAACACGACACAAAGGCGCAACGAATGTTGCGCCTTTGTGCGTGCTTATGGAAGATACGAATAATTTAAAACACCCCCGCAAAACTGTGCGGGGGGTGTTTTTATCAAACAATAAACTTATCTGCCGGTTACAACGGTGCAAACTTCGGAATATACCGCATAGCTCTTAATATCGCGGTCAATAGACGCCACTTGCGTAATGCGGCCGTTTTTCTTGGCGGCCTCTACCGACATATCGCCTTGGATTAAGAGCCCCAACACGTTTGTGGCACAAGCGCGCCCGACACGCGTACCGGAATTACCGGTGGCTAAAATCGGCTGTTGGGTTTGGGCAAACAAGGCCGTACCTACATAGGTGGGCGGGGTGGCGCACGCTCCTAACATCAAAGCGGCTGCGGCAAGAAACATTACTTTTTTCATCACAACACTCCTTGGAAATAAATTTTTACTTCTTCCTTAATATAGCATATTTAATTATTCATAAAAAACCCCGCCGTAAGGCGGGGTATACAAACATCCTTTCCAACTCCAATAATTAACGTTTGGAGAACTGGAAGCGTTTGCGGGCACCGGGTTGACCGGGTTTCTTTCTTTCCACCATACGCGGATCGCGCGTAAGATAGCCCGCTTTTTTAACGGCTTTTTTAACGTCTTCGCTGATGGCGGCTAAAGAGCGCGCAATCGCGTGACGAAGCGCACCGGCTTGGCTGGATACACCGCCGCCGTTTACTTTGGCGGTAACGTCATATTCTTTTTCCAAGTTGGTTACGATAAGCGGAGATTTTACCATCGCTTTGCAGCGGGTATGATTGCCGAAATATTCATCTAACGATTTAGCATTTACGGTAATGTTACCTTTCCCTTTCAAGAGCGACACTTGCGCCACAGAGGTTTTTCTTCTTCCGGTTTTTAAGTCTTTCGTATTGTTCATAAAATGTCCTCTTATTTACCCATGCGTTCGGTGAACGTGTGTTCTTCGCCGGCGAACAAGCGCAAGCGTTTCATGCGCGGCGCGCGGAGTTTATTTTCGTCCAACATGCGTTTGACGGCTAACTCCAATACGCGGGTCGGGTTGTTTTCCAACATACGTTTGACCGGCGTTTCTTTAGCACCTTTGGCATAACCGGAGTGAGAGAAATATACTTTCTGCTCCATTTTGTTACCGGTAAGTTTCACCTTGCCCGCATTGGTAACGACGACAAAGTCGCCGCAGTCCATATGAGGCGTATACGTTTTTTTGTGTTTACCCATCAAAAGAACAGCGATTTTGGTCGCCAATCTTCCTAAGGTTTGACCCGTGGCATCAATGTGGTGCCAGTTGCGGGTGGTTTCTACTTCCTTAGCGGAAGGTAAAAATGTTTTTGTCATGTTTTTGTTTCTACCTTTTGTTATTATTCGCACGGAGTGGTGGCCGCGCGTGTAATGACTCGTGGTTACCTGTATATTATAACAAAATAGAAGATTTTTTGATAGGAATTTTTAATTCGTTTCGTTGTTATCGTTTTTCCGTTAGGTAGTGCACCGTTAAAAAGCGTTACAGGATAACACGCTGTTTATCCGTCCGATAGCGTGCTGTTAAAAAGCGTTAAAACAAGTAAAAATTTTTCATGTTTGAACGAAGTGAGTTTGAAAAATTTTCTTGTTTTAACTGCTTTTTATGAGCGTGGACGGCGGTCTTTTGCTAGCTTTTCTGCCGCCAGAAAAGCGAAAAAGGGGTTGACAAATCAAAAAAAAAAACGATAATAAAGGGACGCGAAAAAACAACAAAGGAGCAAAAAATGAACAACAAACAAGCATTTACGCTTATTGAATTATTGGTAGTAGTTTTAATTATCGGCATTTTGGCGGCGGTGGCGCTCCCCAAATACGAACAAGCCGTTTTAAAAAGCCGTATGATGCAAGTACTCCCTTATTTAAAAGCTGTCAAAAACGCCGAAGAAGCTTATTATTTGGCCAACGGAGAATATACCAACGATATGGACAGCTTGGCCGTTGACGGCACTGCGCCAAACGGGTGGACATTTTATTTAATGCCCGACAATCTAGCAAAAGTAGAGGCACATTATCAAAATCGTGGGGCTTGGTATATTATAACTAGTTTTGATCATCGCACAGATTGGCCGGAAGGGGCCGGGATTACCTATTGTTATGCCCACAGCGGAGGACAATATGTAAAATTATGTAAAAGTTTGGGGAGTAGCATTCCGTCCTCGGATAATCATACGCGTACTCGCATCTATGAATAATTTTACAACCCCTGCATCGTCCTAGCAAGCAATTCGCGCACTTCGTTTAATGTATCTAGCCGCACGAACTCACCGCGCACCGTAGCCGCGTTGGGAAAACCGCTGAGCCAATAGCCGGCTGTTTTGCGCGAGCGGTTAATACCGATACGCTCGCCGTAATAGGCCACGTTTTCTTCAATGAGTTTTAAGTAAATTTCTATCCGTTTCTTGGTCGTATGCGCCTCAACCGCGCGACCATTAAACGTGTCTATAATATCTTGGAAAATAAACGGGTTTCCCACTGCACCGCGCCCAATCATCACGCCCGCACACCCCGCCTCTAAAAATTGTTTGGCACGCCGGGCATCTGTTACACCGCCGTTGCCGATTACAGGAATTTTTACCGCTTCACACGCACGCGCTAGCGCATCCACATCCGGCTCGCCGCTGTGCATATCCACTGCCGCGCGGGCGTGCAAAGTGACCGCCGCCGCGCCGCAATCTTGCGCCAATTTGGCTAGACGCGCACCTAAAAACTCTTGGTGGTTTAGCGCAATACGCGTTTTTAACGTAACGGGAATTTTAACGCTTTTTACCGCCGCTGTTAAAAGCCGCGCCAGTTTGGTTTCATCCTTCATCAACACACAACCTGCCCCGGCTTTATTTATTTTTTTGACCGGACACCCCGCATTTAAATCTACGATATCCGCTCCGGCCGCTTCGGCTTGGCGGGCGGCTTGTGCAATTGTTTCTTCATCCGAGCCGAAAATTTGCATAGACACCGGATGCTCTTTGGGACTCACTTGCAGCATGCGTCCGCTTTTTTCGTTACCGTAATGCAAGGCATGCGCAGATACCATCTCCGCACACACCAACCCCGCTCCGCCTTGCAAACACAGCACACGAAACGGCACATCGGTAATGCCCGCCATAGGAGCCAGTACTAAATTATTAGCTAACGAAACAGAACCTATCTGTAAGGGGTGCAGCCAACTCATAACACTTTCCAACGGCCTGTTTTAGGAAGAGCAATTTTTTTCTGACGGATCAGACAGGCACGCATAATTTGGCGGGCATCCACAAACGTGTTTTTAAATTCCAGCGAATCAATAAAATAGTCATGCCCAAAACCGCCGGCCAGCACGTGATCGGTAACGGCAAAGCGGTATGTTTCTTGCGGCCGGACTAGCCGCCCGCTGGGCGATAAAAACACTTTTTTAATTTTCTCGCCAGTCGGAGCTTTTGGGTCGTACTCTACGCGAAAGCCGGCAATTTGCGGGAAATTATCTTTGGCTTCTAAAGACGCTTCTAACGCTTTTAAAAAAGCTTCTCCGCGCATCGTTAAAAACGTAATGTTATCCCCGTACGGATACATTTTGTATAAATCGTACTCGGTGATTGTACCTTGCGGCAAGAAACTGCGGATAGAATCGGAATTTAAAACCACACCGTCCAACCGCGCCCATTTGTGCAGACAATCGGTCAGCAAATCACCCAACACCGATTCGCGCGCCAAGGCCGTGGAAATTTTTTCTTCCGCCGTAGAAATACGAGCGTTTAACTTGTGCTGTGTTTCGGTTTGCAAATGCTCTGCCAAGGCAGACAAATCGGCATCTTCATCCCATTTTTGTTTTAACAGCGGGATATCCTCAAAGGTAACTTCTTTAACTTGGTTATTCTTATCTAAATCTACACGAACATGTGCCACGCTGTCTAATTTAGCCCCCGGATAGACGATATAGGTTTGATTGACGCGGTCGGTTTCGGGGGCTTCGCGGTCTTTATTGGCACTTAGAATTAAATGGATGCCGGGCACTTCTTCGGCCAGTAATGCTTCGGCGGGGGCATCGGACGTATTGTCGCCCAGCGAGCTGAGCAAGATAATAAAATCTACTCCTTTGCCTTGTAAACGGCTAACCATTTCCTGTGCCACTTGTACCGGATCCTGCACGACAAATCCCGTCAAGCGGGTGCGGTATCTTTGCACCACGTCCGGGCTGACCAACCCAAACACACCGATTTTCATACCTTGATGCGTAAAAATTTGGTAATCATGCATCGGCCACGGAATTTGATTATCTAATTTCAAATTAGAAACAAGCACCGGATAAGATAATTCACGCACAATGCCGCGAAGTGCGGGCCAACCAAACATAAAATCTTTATCACTCACCGAAGCCGCCGAATAAGGAAGCGCCTTTAAAAAAGACATTTGATAGGCCCCTTGCGTAATGGCCGCTTCCGGCGCCGCACCAAACCAATTTCCTCCGTCAAAAAGCAAATACGGCTCGGTACGGGAAGCCAAAAAAGATTTTAATACACCATACCCCCCCGCCACTTGGTTAGCAAAGCGCGGCTCGGGGCGGCTGGCGTAAAAACCTTGCACGTCGGCCGTATAGAAAATATCCAGATGTGAGGACCTCTCTTGCGTGCACGCCCCCAAGAAAAAACACACAACAACGGATAGAATCAAACGGCTTTGTTTCATTATTACCGCTCCGCAACGCGGCCTTCCGGCCCGGGTTTAATGGGATCTTTTTTCGTTCCTTTGCTAAGGCCTTCTTCAATGAGTTGGCGAATCGTTTTTTTGCCTACTTGCACTTTTTGCGTAGCGGGAATAGATTTAAATACAAACCCTTCGCTACGGCCTTCGGCGATAAACGAGTTGGTGGCAATCGTGTATTTCTTGCGATTTTCAAGCGGTTTATTGTGTACCCAAATATGCAGATCTTTGACTTTACCTTTTTTGTTATATACAAAATTAACCGCCAGACCGGAAAAAGCAAACCGCGTGCGCCCTTTGGATAAACCGCTTTTAATAATACGTTTTAACATCCGTCCGTCCACCGTCATTTTGGTAATGGTATTTTCAAACGGGTGGATGTTGATCACATCACGGCGGGTGACTTCGCCCTGCGGCATATCTACGCGCGTGCCGCCCGTGTTGGTAATAAATACGTCCACCCCAGCGTAAGCGCGGCCCAAATCGGCCACCCAGTTATCCAGCGAGTTATCTAAAAATTTAGGGTTGGAAGCGCGTTTGGGCATCGGCTCTTGCGTATAGCCCAACACAACATCCACACCCGGCTCGCGCAAGCTGTTAGCCAGTTTCAAAATTTCTTTGTCTTCGCCCGTTTTGTTAATGTAGAGCGGGATAATCTCGGACTTAGCCGAAACAAATTTGCCGGTTTTATCGTTCGTAGTTACGGTAATTTTACTGACGTTTTTTAAATGGCAACCGCTTTCCACAAACAGCGTGCCGTTTAATTTTTCGTTTTGAATAATTTTGTGGGCATGACCGCCTAACACAATATGCACGCGGCCCGGAAATTGGCGCGCAATATCGGCGATATAGGCATTTTTCATACCGTGTTTATCGTCCGCAAACGAATCATGCGCAAGCACCACTACCACATTGGGGTGTTGTTTTTCCACTTCGGGCAACATATTTTCCAGTTCGCGCAGTTGCGGCGTAAACGTATATTTTTGGGTGGCTTGGGTAGGGTTATTGTTAGCCAAACCGATAACGGCAAATTTCACGCCGTTGCGGTTAAAGATTTTATACGGCTCAACGTGCGCGGGCCGTTTGAGCGTGTCCGCTTCGTAGAAGTTAGCCGCAAGCATCGCAAATTGGGCCTGCGCCAGTACAGGCGCAATACCGGGGTCCTTAAAATCAAACGCGTGATTGCCAACGGTGGACGCATCGTATTTTAGCGCGTTCATCAGTTCTACGCTTTTTAACCCGTTGGATTTTTTGGCTTCTATCGTACCATTTTCAAAGTCACCGCTGTCTAAGAGCAAATACGGTTGCGGTCCGTTTTTAATTACAGACGCTAACGCGGCAAAACCACCGCGTCCGTTTTTAGCGTAGTAAAAACCGTGCGTATCGCTGGTATGATAGATGACAGTATCTTTAGCACTTAATGCAAAAGGCAAAACAAGTGCGGTCAACAAAAGGACTAATTTTTTCATGTGGGCCTCCTTGGGATTAAAAAACTACGCGTTTTCTTTGGAAAACGGCGAAATTTTGCGTAGCCGCTCAATAATGGGCGGCAATTCTTTAAGTACAACTTCTATTTCACTTTCCGTATTTTCGTCCGATAGCGAAAAGCGGATAGAACCATGTGCAAATTGAAACGGCACTTTCATCGCTCTGAGCACGTGCGACGGCTCCAACGAGCCCGACGTACACGCCGAGCCGGACGAAGCACAAATGCCAAAGTCATTTAAATACATCAAAATAGATTCGCCTTCAATATACCCGAAACTGATATTGGTGGTATTAGGCACGCGGTTTTGCACGTCCCCGTTGACTTTTACGTCCGGGATCGTATCCACGATACCTTTTTCTAATTTATCGCGCAAAGCGGCAACTTTTTGCATACTTCCGTCGGACAACCGTTTTTGTGCCAGTTCGGCGGCCTTGCCGATACCCACAATGTACGGCACATTTTCCGTACCGGCGCGGCGGCGTTTTTCCTGGTGTCCGCCCACCAAATACGGCACAAAGCGTGTACCGCGGCGCACGTATAACGCGCCGATCCCCTTAGGACCGTGGAATTTATGTGCGCTGACGGACAGAAAATCTACCCCGGCCGCTTGTACATCTATCGCAATTTTTCCGGCGGCTTGCACGGCGTCGGTATGAAAGAGTGCCCCGTGCGTATGGGCAATTTTTGCAATTTCTTTAATAGGAAAGATCGTTCCGGTTTCGTTGTTGGCCCACATCACGGAAACAAGCGCGGTGTCGCCGTCAATCAGGTTTTTAAGTTCTTCCAAATCAAAACGTCCGTTTTCGTCCACGCGGATATAATCAACGCGCCAACCGCGGCTCTCCAACACATGGCACGGCTCTAATACAGCCGGGTGTTCCACGGCAGAGGTAATGATATGTTTTTTCTGCGGGAACGATTCGGCTACGGAAAACAAAACGGAATCGTTACTCTCGGTCGCGCAGGAAGTAAAAATAATTTCGTCATCGTGTGCGGCATTGACAAGGGCGGCAACCTGTTTGCGCGCAATATCAATCGCGTGGCGGTTTTGGCCGCCGAACGTGTGCATGCTTGACGCGTTGCCATATTTTTCGCTAAAGTACGGGAGCATCGCTTCCACTACTTGCGGATAGCAACGGGTGGTAGCATTATTATCCAAATAAATTTCCTTCATACTTACGCTTGCTCCACTGTGATAGACGGATCAATTTTTTCTTGCAACGTCTTTTCAATAAAATTTTTAATAGTGGCTTGCGCGTTCATACATCCGCTGCACATACCCACCAACCGGATTTTGGCCGTCATGCCGGAAAGGTCTACCAGTTCCGCAGATCCGCCGTCCATATTCAGTTTAGGACGGATTTCTTCTTCCAACACGCGCTCTACGGTTTTGATTTTTTCCACCACGGTCATATCGCTAAACGATTTTTGCACGGGAGCGGCATTTTCTTGTGCGCCGTTTACTTTATCTAAAATTTTTTGGATATCGCCTTTGCAACGCCCACACGCACCGCCGGCCTTGGTAAAGTGGGTTACGTCTTCTACCGTTTTCAAATGGTTTAAGCGAATGGCCTTAATAATGGCCTCTTCGGACACGTTGAAACAGCGGCAGACAATCTTTTCTTCCTGTTGCTCAAACACCACGGGCTTACCGCCTTGACGATAGCTTTTAATGGCGGCTTCCAACGCTTCCATACCCATCACCGAGCAGTGCATTTTTTCGGCGGGCAAATTACCAAGTTGGTCAGCAATATCTTGGTTGGTAATTTTGGCGGCTTCGTCCAACGTTTTGCCCTTGGCCATTTCGGTCAGCATGGAAGACGAGGCAATCGCGCTGGCGCAACCGAACGTCTCAAATTTGGCATCTTCAATCACTTCGGTTTCTTTATTTACTTTGATAGTTAAGCGTAGCGCATCTCCGCAAACCAAACTGCCCACTTGGCCCGTACCGTCTGCGTTGGGGATAGCCCCCACGTTGCGCGGATTTTTAAAATGATCCATTACTTTATCGGTATAATCCCACATAATAAGCCCCCTTATTATATTGGTTATATTATACCATTTTGAGTAAAATCTGCTAATTTACCACTCTCGTTTATCCGCCCCTTTAGTGCTGCTTATAAAAAGCGCCAAATCGGATCAGAAAATTTACATGTTTGAGCATAGCGAGTTTGTAAATTTTCCCGATTTGTCTGCTTTTTATGGCACCCAGGGGCGGCACTCTTTTGCTAGCTTTTCTGGTGCCAGAAAAGCGAAAAAGGCCTTGACAAATCAAAAAAAAAAACGATAATAAAGGGACGCAAAAAACAAGGAGCAAATAATATGAACAACAAACAGGCCTTTACACTTATTGAATTATTAGTAGTAGTTTTAATCATCGGCATTTTGGCGGCGGTACAATACCAAAAAGCGGTTTTACGTGCGCGGTTTGTGCAACTGGTTACTAACAATGATGCTATTGTTAAAGCCCAAAAAATATACCACATGGCTAACGGCACATACGCCTCGTCCATAGACGAATTAGATATTGAAATTGATAATTCCGGCACTGTATCTTGTTCACCGTTATACGAAAACGGGACTTTATGTTGGCTTTATAAGGACAAAGCCCAAAATAAAGCCATAGCCGCCCTGCAAGAGAATTATGAAACGGGAAATAAACTATGTTGCGCTTATAAAGTAACAGACCACCAAGCCGGTCCCATGTGCGCCGCGGAAATGCAAACCAATACTTGGTATCAGGGGTGTGGAGGCGACGCTTGCCATTGTTATCGTTGGACCCCGTAACCTTTCTGCCTAGCCGCACACAAAATTGCTACAATAAGGTATGCAATTTGAACGCGTAACTGTTTTTTACAACGAACAAAAACCGCAAAATAAACCTCTGGCCGAGCAAGTAGCCGCGTGGCTTACCGACCACGAACGTACGACTGCGGTGATCACTTCGTTAGACGATTTGGCCGATACCAGTTTGCTCGTTTGTATGGGTGGCGACGGGGCCTTGTTAGCGTGCGCACGTGAAGCCAGCCCGCGCCGCATCCCTATTTTGGGCATTAACTGCGGCACACTCGGGTTTTTGGCCGCGTGCGAAAAAGACGAATTTAAATCCACGCTTTGCGATTTATTTGACAACAAACTCATTCTGCAACGCCGCTTAATGCTAGCCGTACACGTGCAACTGCCTAACGACGAAACCCAAGATTTACTGGCGTTAAACGACTGCGTCTTGCACGCCGATAAAACCCGTGCGCTTACCGTAGACGCTACTTTTGACGAACGCAATCTGCCGCCGTATTTCGGTGACGGTGTTTTAATTTCCACCCCCACCGGCTCCACCGCCTACGCATTAGCGGCGGGCGGACCGATTGTTGCGCCCGGCGTGGAAGGCATTTTAGTTACGCCTATTTGCCCCCATACGCTTACCCAGCGGCCGATTTTATTGCCTGCCGAGGGAAACTTGGAACTTGTACCCGTTTTAAAAACACCGTTGGACGGAGCCGACTTGACCATAGACGGGCAGGAAACGCTTACGCTCCCGGCGGGCTCGCGCGTACAAATTACGCAAAGCCCGTACTGTGCCCAAATTTTTACCAACACCAAACGCGATTTTTTCACCATGTTAAACCGCAAATTTAACTGGGGGAGCCGCTGATATGCTCACGCGCTTATCCGTGCAAAACTTTGCTATCATTGATGATCTCACGCTTGATTTTTCTGCCGGGCTGACTGTATTTTCCGGCGAAACGGGCGCGGGAAAATCTATCGTTATAGAGGCCCTGGGTTTTGTGCTAGGTGCGCGCGGGGACGTATCCGTCATCAAAGACGGCGCAGACAAAATGTGCGTCAAGGCCGAATTTGAAAGCACCGATTTGCCGGAAAATATCCGCGCGCAATACCAATTATCCGCCGACCGCTTTACCTTGCGCCGCGAACTGGACAAAAAAGGCAAGGGCAAGGCCCAACTGGACGGCCGCGCCGTAACGGTTTCCACGTTAGCGCATATTGGCAGTTATCTGGTAGATTTTCACGGGCAACACGACCACCAGAGCTTGCTCCACACATCCGTACACTTAAATTTATTGGACCATTTTGCTAAGCACGATGCGTTACTCAAACAAGTGCAAGCCGCCTATCAAACCGAACAAGACATCCGCGCCAAATTAGACGCTTTACACTTAAGCGCGCAAGAAAAAGAACGCCTGTTAGATTTATATTCTTACCAGTTAAAAGAGATTGAAGACGTCCGGCCCGCGGCAGGGGAAGATACCCTATTAGAGCAAAATTTGCCTAAACTCAAACACGCGGGCAAGCTACTGGAAATGGCTGAAGAAGCGTACGAAGAATTATACAACGCGGAAAACGCAGCCGCCACGCGCACTTCGCGCGCCGCCAAATTGCTTACCCAAATGGCAGAACTGGATGACAACTTAACCCAACTGGCGCAAGACGTTAATTCCGCACTTGTTACGCTGGAAGACGCAGGCCAAACACTGGGCAGTTACAAAGAAGACACGGACGTGGACCCCAACGCACTGGACAAAATGCTCGCGCGCCATGAAAAATTAAAACGCTTAAAAGCCAAATACGGCCCGGAACTTGGTGACGTGCTGACTACCGCCGACGATTTGCGCCAAAAAATCAAAAACTTACAACACGCCGAAGAACACGAACAAGATTTGGAAAACGAATTAACCGCCGCCCACACCGCGCTACTTAAACTCGCGCGCCAGTTACACGACAAACGCATGAGCGCGGCCGAAAAATTATCCCGCCTTATCACCGATGAAATTAAGCCGCTGGGGTTTAATCAAGTGAAATTTTCCGTAGCCGTGGAAATGGATGAAGAAAACATCACTTCCACCGGGGCGGATAAAGTTGAATTTTTATTCTCGCCCAACCCGGGACAATCGCTTCGGCCTTTAAAAAATATCGCGTCGGGCGGCGAAATTTCGCGCGTGATGTTGGGGCTTAAAACGGTGCTTGCTCCCACGGTGCCCGTTATGGTATTTGACGAAATTGATGCCGGAATCGGCGGCGAAACGGGCCGTTTGGTCGGCCAAAAATTGCGCGAGGCCGCTAAAGGCAAGCAAGTGTTGTGCGTTACGCACTTAGCGCAAGTAGCCGCACAAGCACACACCAATTACCACGTAGAAAAAGCAGCTAAAAACAACCAAACGCACGTTACCATTACGCCCCTCAAAGGCGACTTGCTCACGGCGGAAATTGCCCGCATGCTCGGTGGTAACAGCACCAAAAATTCTGCCGCCTACACGCACGCCCAAGAACTGTTGCAAACGGCCGGGCGCAACTAATTAAACTCGTTGGTATCAGCAATTTTACCTTTTGATCACGTCAGATGTTACAGGCCTCTCTCTATTTTTATGTTAAAAAGACCCATTCCGGTTAAGTTGTTCACATAAGACGCGTTGTGTGGCAGTGGCTTCCGGTTTTACTTCACAACCGATACGATGTGGTTCTGCTTGAGAAATATACAGGTAATACTTTTTGTTAAAAGGCAAGCGTTGGGCCACAGCCAAATAATCGGCATTGGGGTGGGCCTGCGAATAAGAAATATTGGGGGAATAGGAAAAATAGTTAGTTTGAGGACGTCCATGTGTTCCGCTTGTTGTCTCCCCCGGGATTTCAATATCCAGTAAATCCATTTCAGCGTGCGTGGCATAACGACCGTTAGTTAGAAAGAAAACTTGGTGAGCGTCAGCGATCGTGCGTAAAAGTGCCATCGCTTCCGACATTCGCGATTTTTCCACCGCTTTTTGATACTGCGGCAATGCCACCGCCGCTAAAATACCGATGATTAAAACAACTACTAATAACTCAATAAGCGTAAACGCTTGTTTGTTTTTCATACAACCTCCTTTATATCATCAAATAAAATGTAGCAAAAAAAAAAACGATGTCAAGCAAAATGTTTGAAACAGGTCCAACACAAATACGCCCTCTTTTGATACAATGTTAGCAGGGGTCAATTTCCCTAGAATAACAGTAAGGAGTGAAATTATGAAATGCTGCAAATGTGCTAAATGGTTTCCGCACAACTGGTTGTGCTTGAAAGGGCTGTATGTATTTTTCTTGGTCCTTTTCTACTTGATGCTTGCGTACACTATTTTCCAAGACATCCTCGTGATCAAACACCCGATGATTACCGGACGCGCTATGTGGGGCAACTTGGTCTATTATACGCTAAGCGACTTAGCCGCCGCCATCGGTTTCTTGACGATTGCCAAGATGTTGAACGCCTTGCGCGCCATCAAACACGCGGTTGCTCCGTGCTGCTGCGAAGCCAAAAAAGAAGAAACCAAATAAATCTAAAAGGGCGCGCAACACTCGCGCCCTTTTTCTCTTTTACCGTATGAAAAAACACATTTTATTTACCTTATCCTTTTTACTGGGCGCATTGTGTACCGCCCAAGCCGAAACGCTTAAAATGAAAGACGGCACGCTCATTAGCGGCTCTATTTTATCGCAAACCGAATATACGTTAAACCTCGCTACCTCATACGGTAATATTACGCTTAACCAACGCGATATTGAACAGATTTTGCCCGATAAGCACCGCTTGATTTTAAAGGGCGGCACGCAGTTAGTCGGTGTGATTTTGGACATGGACGAGTTTAACCTTAAACTCCAAACCGACGACGGTGCTATCGTCAATGTAGATATGCCGCAAATCGTTTCCATTGAAGCATACGATTACGACCGCGGTCAAAAAGCCCAACAGGAATTTGTAGAGAAAAAAATAGAACAGCAAGAACAAGCCCAAGCCGCCCAAACTGCCGCACAAACAGCCGTAGCCGCCGGCACGGTAGCGGCCGCGGGCGGGCTGGCGTTTGACTCGGACATTGATCAAGTGTTTGACGCCAAAAAAGCCACCGTTGTCAACGGACAAGTGCAAACCCCCACCGCACAGGTGCAAACCTCTTCCCCCCGCTTGCTTAGCGATGAAGAAGCATTTTTAAAAAACGTAAAAGCCGGCAACGTATCTGCCGAAGAATATGCCCAAGCGGCCAAACAAGATTTATCCGCCAAAAAACCGCAACCCAAACCGGCCGCCAAACCCACCAAACGCGTAGAGAAAAATTTTTCTAAATACTTCTCCGTACAAGTAGGGGCGATGCCGCTAGACCTCAAAGCCACCGGGCCGTTATCCGTGGGCTCCTACGCGGTTGATTTGGGCGATGACGGCTTAGACATGGGCGGCACGTCTATTGCCGTATCCAGCAAATTTTTATGGCGTTTAAAAGAAAGCAACTTGTGGCTCGGGCCGACGATATTTTTCGCCAATGTCCCTAACAACGAATTTACGTTTCAAAACGGCACCACCAATTACGAAATGCGCTCCAGCGGCAGTATTTTATCGCTCGGTGCAGCCGCCAATTATTATTTAACTCCCAAATCACGCTTTGCTACGTATTTGACGGCTGCCGTGCAATACGAAATGATGTCCGTTAATTACAACGGTAATTATTCTTCCGCTAGCGGCCCGGTTGATTTTAGCGATTCGCTTTCTTCCAATACTCCGTCCGGCGCAGTAGGCATCGGCGTGGAAACGTGGATAGATGATTTAATGGTCGGCGCGGAAGTGCGCCAAGTATTTGCCCCGCGTAAGGACGAACTGAAAAAATCTGCCGCCGCCAATACAGTTATTCAAGTACAACTCAGTTGGAAATTTTAATGAAAATAGTAGCCCTGCCCAATGCGTTTAAAGGTTCCCTTTCGGCGCGTGCGGCCGGGCAAATTTTTGTGTGCGCGTTGGCCAAACGCCACACGGTGCGTGCGTGGCCTATTTGCGACGGCGGCGACGGGCTGTTAGATTTTTTTAAGACGTTAGATCCGCATGCCAAAACCGTTTTTGTAACCGCCAAAAACGCTTTTCTAAAAAACAAACGCGCCCCGTTTTTACTTTTATCAGACAGACGAACTGCCGTCGTGGAAACAGCAAAAATCTGCGGACTGGGAAGTGCGAAAAAAAACGAGTTAGACCCGCTGGGCGCGTCCTCTTACGGCGTAGGGCAAGTGTTACGGGCCGCGGTTAAACGCGGGGCCAAAATAATTTATATAGGGTTGGGCGGAGTTGCCACCAACGACGGCGGCGCCGGGTTAGCGGCGGCGTGCGGCGCGCAGTTACTGGATAAGAACGGACACAAAATTTTGCCCGGCGCGCAAGCATTACTGCAACTAAAACAACTTAATTTATCCCCGCTTAAAAAACAATTTAAAAGCGTTAAAATCATCGGCATTTCCGACGTGAAAAATCCGCTTTTAGGTCCGCTTGGCTCGGCGCGCGTGTTCGGCCCGCAAAAAGGAGCTACCCCCAAACAAGTAGAAATTTTAGAGCGCGCATTAACCGCGTGGGCGCGCGCTTTGCAACGGGCAACGGGCCGCACCGTTTCGCGCGTTCCCAGCACGGGGGCGGCGGGGGCAATAGCGGCGGGATTATACGGTTGTTTCGGCGCAAAACTATGTTTGGGCGCGGAAGAACTTTTTAAAAAAGCCAAATTAGAAACGCAAATTAAATGGGCCGATTTAATCATCACGTGCGAAGGAAAATTAGACGAACAAACTTTTTACGGCAAAGCACCGGGGCTCGTTTTACAACTGGCTAAAAAACATAATAAACCCGTATTATTTATTTGCGGCCAAACAGATAAAAAAATCTTCCGGCGAAAAAATTTACCCGATTTAAAAATTGCCGTGCTGATTGATTTTGCCCAAAACGAAACCGACGCCAAAAAACACGCGGCCAAATACATCCGCCGCGTGTGTGAAAGCTTATACAATTAAGGCAATATATAACTACGCACGCCGCTACCGCCTTCTTCCAAAGTCCCTTTGAAAATTTCGTGGCAATAACTGCCCGCGGGCTGTTCAAATATTACACCACTGCCCGTACGTTCAAAACATAGTATCGTACCGCCGGTGGTAAAAGAACTTTGGAAAGTCCACGCAAAACCGCCTCCTTTATATTTGCCCCGAATGCGACCTAAATAAATTGCACTGTCTGCCGCATCAGGGCCCCGCCACAATTGCAAAGACCAATCTCCGTTAGAACGAGTATCCGTTACGATAGAGCTGGGAGCCCATGTCTCCGTGCCTGTCCACGGTATTTCTACCGCTAAATCTTCAAATTTAGTGGCATAACTTCCGTTCGCCATTTTGTATGCTTCCTGTGCTTGCACCACACTTTTTAATACCACATAGGCCTGTGCGGCACGTGATTTTTCCACGGCTTTTTGGTATTGCGGCACGGCCACCGCCGCCAATATGCCAATGATGAGAACAACGACCAAGAGCTCAATTAACGTAAAACCCATAAAATTAGGTGTCATCCCGTACTTGATACGGGATCTTCCACGCTCGCTGTTTCGCAACGATAACAACCTGCGTTGAAGATGCTGAATCAAGTTCAGCATGACATGGTGTTTATTAAATGCTTGTTTGTTTTTCATACAACCTCCTTTTATCATTAAATAAAATATAGCAAAAAAAAAAACGATGTCAAGTTTTATTTTTTCTCTCGCTATATCCCGCATAGAAACTCTGCGGGATGACGAGCGAGAGAAAAAATATATACAGAAAAGGCCCTTGCCGGGGGCAGGCAAACAAAAAAACACCCCCGGGATGATATCCTAGGGGGTGCATACTTATAGAAGACAATTATTGTGATTATTTTTTATCGGTGCGGTCTTTAAAGATACGCGCGCTGACAAGTTGCTTAAATATCTTGCCGCGCTCCTCAAAACTTTTAAACTGGTCAAAAGACGCACACGCCGGGGATAAAAGCACAATATCCCCCCGCTTGGCCCCGGTCATAGCCACGTCCACCGCTTTGTCCAGCGTGTCGCAACGCGTGACGGGATAGCCCGGCAATTCGCGTTCAATTTTGTCCATCGCTTCGCCAATCGTTAATACTTGTTTACAATGTTCTTTCAAATACGGCAGTAAAATTTCGTACGAGGCCCCTTTATCGCGTCCGCCCAAAATCAGCCAAATATTTTGACATTTTTCAAAACTTTTTAAAGCGGTAATAGTAGAATCCAAATTCGTGGCTTTGGAATCGTTTACATAAATTACGCCCCGGTGATCTGCAAATTGTTCAATGCGGTGTTCCATAGCTTTAAAACCGTCAAATACTTGTTGCACCGTATCGGCAGGTACGCCCGCGCTAAACGCCATAAGCGCGGCGGCCATCGCGTTTTCCACATTGTGAATCCCTTTTAAATGCGGCGGGCGCAACTGGTGTCCGTCGCTAAACACAAGCTCATCGCCGTCAAAGCATACGGCTGTTTTGAGTGAGTGCTTGGGATAAGTGGAAAATGCCAGCACGCGGCTTTTGGCTTTTTCGGCCAATTCTACGCAGGAGACATCCGCCCCGTTTACGACAAGCACATCGTTAGCGCGTTGGTTTTTAAAAATTTTTCCCTTTGCCTTAATATAATTACGCATCCCGCCGTGGTGATCCAAATGATCGGGTGTGATATTTAACAAACATGCTACGCGCGGGCGGAAATAGGTGCTGTCTTCTAACTGATAACTGGAAACTTCTATCACTACGTCATCGCCGGGTTGCATTTGATGCACACAAAGCGATACCGGGTTGCCGATATTTCCGCATACCCATACATTGCGCTTGCGCCCGCCGGACAAACTGTCTGCTTTTAAAATTTCGCCTAACAAAGAGGTGGTCGTCGTTTTTCCGTTTGTGCCGGACACGGCAAACACGCGCACCCCTTTGGGCATAAACGCCAAGGCCACTTCTAATTCGCTATACACGGGAATATTGCGTTTTTTGGCTTCTAACAAAATCGGCGCACGCGGGGAAATACCCGGGCTTTTTACCCAAAAATCACACGCAAATAACGCCGGACTATGGCCCCCTGCTTCTACTTCAATTTCTCCCGCCACTGCAAATTGTTGCGCTTGCGCAAAAGCGGTTTCTTCGCTGATAAGCACTTTTATTCCGTGCGCGCAAAGTAGCGTTGCCACCGCGCGTCCGCTCTTGCCTAGCCCTAGCACTCCGGCTTTTTTACCTTGCCACTCAAGCGGCTTAAACATGTTTTTTCTCCCGTAAAAAATCTAAGATAACTTCTTGATCGGAAAAATGCCGTTTTTCCGTACCGATCAGCTGGTAGTTTTCGTGTCCTTTCCCGGCCACAATAACGATATCGTCCTTTTTAGCCGTAGTTAATGCCCGGCGTATAGCTTCGGCCCGGTCGGGTATGACGGTATAATTGGTAAAACCTGCCATGCCGGACAAAATGTCTTCAAAAATTTGTTTCGGGTCTTCGCAACGCGGATTATCATTGGTTAAAAATACGTAATCGGCTTGTTCACACGCGGTACGGCCCATAAGCGGACGTTTGGTCCGATCGCGCTGTCCACCGCAACCAAATACCACGTACACGTTGCCCTTTTTAAACGGAGCTACCGTTGCAAAGGCGCGTTGCAACGATTCGTTGGTATAAGCAAAATCTACAAACGCAAAAAAATCTTGCCCCGCATCTATACGTTCCATACGCCCCGGCACCCCGGACAACGCGGCAAGCCCTTTAACAATGATGTCCGTCGGCACGCCGTTACCGGCCGCCGCGGCCCACGCCGCAAGTGCATTATATACATTGTGTTTGCCTAATAAATTGATACGCGCCGGACTACCGTTTACTTCAAACTCCGTATGCGTTAAAAATTCACGCACGTTGGTAGCACGGAAATCGGCCTCGTTTTCTTGCCCGAAAGTTATCACGCGCACGCGGTCTTTAAACATAGCGGCTAAGCGTTGCCCGTACGGATCGTCTATATTGATAACAGCCACCCGGTTTTGTTTAGGGTTTTGCGGATCGGCTACGTTTTCAAAGAGTTTTAACTTCGCATTAAAATAATTTTCAAAGGTTTGGTGGAAATCTAAATGGTCGCGCTGTAAGTTGGTAAAAATAGCCGTATCGTACCAAATGTGGCGCACCCGTTGGAGTTCTAACGCGTGTGAGGAAACTTCCATGACTACACTTTGGCAACTTTCTTGTTGCATTTGTGCCAACAATTTAAATAACGTCAGAGCGGCGGGCGTTGTGTTGGGCGCATCGCAGATTTTAGTGCCCCCCAAACGATAATTTACCGTTCCCAAAGCACCTACTTTTTGACCGGCCGCGGTTAAAATGCTTTCTAATAGATAGGAAATAGAGGTTTTTCCTTTTGTACCCGTAATGCCAAACATTTTTAAATAGTCCGACGGACGAGCATAAAACTCATACGCGGCATCAGCCATATCTTTATCAATATCGTGCGATAGCAAAAACGGCACAGCAAGCGGCTCTTTGGGCTCCTGGGCCGATACAATTAAACACGCGCCGTTTTGCACGGCTTGCGGGATAAATTGGTTTCCGTCCACGTTGGCCCCTTTAAGCGCAAAAAACACAAAACCCGCACGCACTTCTTGCGAGTTAAACGTCAAGCCGGAAACAGGTTGACCCAACTGCCGGGCCTTTTCTAATACAATACTGGACATATATTATATGGTATCAAATTGAACGCTCTAGCGCGCGGAAGATGTCAGCACGGCAATTTCCTGCGCCATTTGCGCCAAGTGGTTTTTGATTTGCGGCTGTTTGGTTTCCAATAGCGGCAGCAGCGTGTGACGCACCCAATTGCGGGTAAACACATCATCAAAATTGCTTTGGTCTGTGATGTGGGTTAACCCATTGTTTTTTAAATATTCTTCGGTCTGCTTACGGGTAATGCAAAGAAGCGGACGGATAATTTCCACCGACGGCGTAAGCGGGCGGCGCACCGGGATACCGGCCAGTCCCTTGGCTTTTGTGCCGCGCAGTAAATTAAGCAAAATCGTTTCGGCGTGATCATCCAAATGGTGCCCAAGCGCGAGTTTAGTAGCCCCCCATTTACGCGCTACTTGGCTAAACGCCTGGTAACGCGCTTTACGGGCGGCGTGCTCCGGGCTTAAATTTAGCTCGCGCGCCGTCTTTTTGACATTGGCTTTAGTGGCAAAAAATTCAATTTGATGCGTACGGCAAAACTCGCGGCAAAACCGCTCATCGGCCCGGGCCGCCGCGCCACGCAAGCCGTGGTTTACATGTACAGCCGCCAGCCGGAAATGTTTTTCTTTCGCCAAATAATGTAAAAAATGGATTAGACAAACTGAGTCCGCCCCGCCGGAAAACCCGACGAGCACCGCATCTTTACGGGTAATAAGTTTGGCTGCATATGCGCGCATTTTGGGCAGGACAGATGCATTAAAACTTTTTTTTGTCATATAAAAAAGTATAATAAATATAAGTGGAGTAAGAAAACTATGAAAAAGAAAATTTTAATTGTGGAAGACGAACCCGCTATTATTGAGTTATTGCGCATTATTCTTACGCGCGAGGGGTACGAAGTACACACCTGCCAGTCAGGCCGCGATGCTATCGCCATGATGAAAGAGGTGCACCCGCAACTGGTTGTGTTGGATGTAATGTTGCCCGGCTTAGACGGTGTGGGCATCGTGCGCATCATGCACGAAGACGAATATTTGTGCAATATTCCGGTAATTGTAACGTCTGCGTTGTTAGAATCGGAACATATGTTTACGCCGTACCCGCAAGTCAAAGGTTTCTGCGCTAAACCGTTTGTACTCAAAGATTTTACGGCTAAGATCAAAACCGCTATCGGCGATTAAAGTTTATAAACTAGCCCAAAGCCCGCGTTTTTAAACGCGGGCTTTTTTGTGCCCGTGCAGAATAACACGAAGTCCCCCTTGCAAAAGATAACATCAAATGCCCCAAGAGGTCCTAGGCCTCACGCCCGCCCCGGCGAGGGGGTTGACAAATCAAAAACGCATAGAAACACTGCGGGATGACGAGGCGCGGTGCAGCGGCTTTACGCTAATAGAATTACTCGTCGTTGTGCTCATCATCGGCATTTTAGCCGCCGTGGCGTTGCCGCAGTATCAAAAGGTGGTGGAAAAATCTAAAGCTGCCGAGGCATTAACGCTGCTTAAATCGGTTTATCAAGCCCAACAGGCCTATCATCTGGCGAACGGAACTTTTGCTACTTCTTTTGACGAACTGGCCGTAGATATTCCTTGGGCAACAGCTGCTTCTTTCTCTACTCGTCCGGCTCCTGCCAGAGATGTGCGTGCCAATGCGGACTGGTCATTAGAATTAACAAGTTCGGAATTATATATCTTTCGCAAATCCGGCCCGTATGCCGGGGCAGGTTTTTACATTTATACCCTCAATACTGCCGTACAAAATCATCAGATTGCCTGTTTAGAAGTGCAGGCGGTTACCTCTCCTTTTGCTAAAGAAGACGGTGCTTATTGCGTGAAATTATTTAAAGGCACGGAAAATTACCATAATGCCAACGGAAGAACGTACGATTTGCCTTAAAAAAATTTTTTACCTGACAGACGCGAGCCAACAGGCATATTCTTTCCAGAAATTTTCCAACAGTTCCTCTAAGAAAATTTCTTTAAGCACTTCTTCACCTACAAGTTGCTTGACGCTGACAGCCGTGTCTTTTAAAGCAGCGGGCAAGCGGTTATTGACGTTTACACCCACCCCAACGAGCACCCAGTGGTCGGCACATTCTCCGGCGGAAGTTTCAATGAGAATACCGCAAATTTTTTTCCATTTGCGCGCAGTATTGTCCCAAGCAAGCACATCGTTGGGCTCTTTGATTTTCGTTTTAAACCCAAACATTTCTGTTAAAGTTTTGGCGACGGCCTCCCCCACGCGCACACTGAGTGAGGCGTTACACGCGGCCGGTTTTTGCGGACGCAAAATAAGCGTGAAATATACGCCCCCCTCGCCGGAATCAAAGCTCCGTTCGTAGCGGCCGCGCCCGGCGGTTTGGCTACACGCCAAGACCATCGTGCCCTCCGGCTCGCCGGATAAAGCAAGGTCCTTGGCTAAATTTTGCGTGCTGTCCACGCTCTCCAGCCCAATCACTTTAGTTACAGCTTTTACAGGTAATGTATCTAGCATAAAATTTTCCTTATTTTAATTTCATCTGCCGCAGTTCAAACAAGCGGTCGCGCAACTCGGCGGCCAGTTCAAAGTTAAGCGCATCGGCCGCCTCGCGCATTTGTTGTTCCAAATCTTTCTCCACCATTTTAATATTTTTTGCCGTCGGCACGGGGAGCGAATCGGTCAAAATGCCAAACGCACTTGTTTTGGCTTGCTGTTCAAATTCTTTGAGTTCCACTTCCGCTTTTTGTATAGTTTTAGGCGTAATGTGATGTTCTTTATTATACGCTTCTTGCAGTTTGCGGCGGCGGTTCATTTCGTTTAAAGCGTATTTGATAGAATCGGTTTTCCGGTCGGCATATAAAATTACTTCGCCGCCCGCGTTACGCGCCGCACGGCCCGATATTTGAATAAGCGTAGTAGTGTTACGCAAAAACCCCTCGTTATCCGCGCCTAAAATCGCCACCAAACCCACTTGCGGAATATCAATTCCTTCGCGCAATAGGTTAATGCCCACAAGCACGTCAAATTTTCCTTGCCGAAAATCTTTTAAAATTTCCACGCGGTCTAACGCTTCAATATCCGAGTGCAAATAACGCGTTTTAATGTTGTGTTCCGTAAAATACGTACTTAAATCTTCCGCCGTTTTTTTGGTTAGTGCAAGCACAAGCGTGCGTTCGTTTTTAGCGGCGTGTTCTTTGATTTTTTCCACCAAATGGTCAATTTGTCCGGCGGTGGGGTGCACTTCTACTTTCGGGTCCACCAGTCCCGTCGGACGGATGACTTGCTCTACAATGTTATTTCCGCATACGGTTAATTCATACGGGCCGGGCGTGGCGGACACAAACACCGTGGACGGCATTAAACTTTCAAACTCTTCAAATTTAAGCGGGCGGTTATCTAATGCAGACGGCAGACGGAACCCAAAATCAATAAGCATTTGCTTGCGCGCGCGGTCGCCGTTGAACATCCCGCGCACTTGCGGCAACGCCACGTGTGATTCGTCCACCATTAACAAAAAATCATCATACCGTTTAAAATAATCTATCAGCGTAGAGGGCCGCTCGCCGGGTTGGCGTCCGTCCATATAACGTGAATAATTTTCTATACCGCTGCAAAAACCGGCCTGTTGTAACATTTCCAAATCATATTCCGTGCGTTGTTTAAGGCGGTAGGCCTCCATTTCTTTGCCTTGTGCCAAAAGCTCCGCGTGGCGCACTTGCAAATCGGCGCGGATCTGTTCAATGGCGTTTTGGGTATCTTCGTCCGTCGCCACGAAATGTTTGGCAGGATAGATCCACGCTTCTTTTAGCTCGGCTAGCACATTACCCGTAATAGGGTGAATTTCGTAGATATGTGCAATCGTGCGTCCGGCAATTTCTATGCGAATCGCGTTTTGGCTGTACGGCGTCATCACGTCTATATTCGGGCCGCGCGTGCGGAACTGGCCGGAAGCAAATTCCATTTCGTCGCGGTGGTATTGAATTTTGATGAGGTGGCCGGAAAGTTGCGCACGCGTCATTTCCATTCCTTGTTTGACGTAAATGCGCATCTCGCGGAAACTGTCCGGTGAGCCGATATTATAAATGCACGACACCGACGCTACGACGATAACATCGTTGCGCGAGGTTAAAGAAGTGGTCGCTTTCAAACGCAATTTATCAATATGCTCATTGACGGCAGAATCTTTTTCAATATAGGTATCCGTCTGCGGGATGTACGCTTCGGGCTGGTAATAATCGTAATAGGAAATAAAATATTCTACGGCATTTTCGGGAAAGAATTGCTTAAACTCGGCGTAGAGCTGGGCGGCTAACACTTTGTTGGGCGACAAAATCAGCGTGGGTTTATTTAAACGCGCGATGACGTTTGCCATCGTAAATGTTTTGCCCGATCCGGTAACGCCTAATAAAGTTTGGCGTTTTTTACCGTCTAGTACGCCTTGGGTAAGCGCGTCAATGGCTTTGGGCTGGTCGCCCGCCGGTTTAAAGTTAGAAACGAGTTTAAACGTCATATTTATATTGTACAAAGAAAATATACCGGACAGAAAAATGCTTTCCTTACTGCCTTTTGCTCCTTTAAACTCTGTCCCAAATTTACCGGCCCACCCAAACAGCTATTGACAGATCAAAAAAAAAAAACGATAATAAAGGGACGGTAAAAATATAAGGAGATTTTTATGCAAACAAATAAAAATGTAGGTCAGGCTACGCCTGACAACGCCTCGCAAGAGGCATATGGCCTTATTGAACGTCAGGTTTCACCTGACCTACAAACAATAGCTTTGTTTCCCTCGCCCCTTGCGGGAGAGGGTGGCTGGAAGCCGGGTGAGGGGTATATAAGGAGAAACCGTCAGGCAGAGCCTGACCTACATTTAATGTACCCGCGCAAAGGTTTCACGCTTATTGAATTATTAGTCGTCGTGTTAATTATCGGCATTTTGGCGGCGGTGGCTCTGCCGCAGTATCAAAAAGCGGTGGATATGTCCCGTTTTAGCAAATTACTTTCCATGGCACGCCAAGCCGCCAACGCACAGGAAACGTACTATTTAGCCAACAATACGTATGCCACCGATTGGGACGAATTATCCATTGATTTTCAAGGAACACTTAACGGCGCAAAAAATATTATCTCGTTTCCAAAAGGCGGTTGGATCTATTTATATAACGAAGGTATAGATGCGCGCGACAGCGATTTGCCGGATCTGGTACTTTACATATATCATGTACACCATCCAAATCAAACTTTTGCGGGAAAAACCATTTGCGTAGCCAAAAAAACAAACGAACGGGCAAATCGCGTATGCCAACAAGCCAAAAAGAATAAAACACGTGATACAGGCAACGACACACATGATTATTATTTCCTTAATTAAACCCCAAAAAAAGAGCGGCCCCCAAAAAGGCCGCCCTTTTACTTTCTATAAATAGGTTAGTGTGTTACGCCCGTATGGATAAATGCGTTATCCATAATACCGGGCACAAGTTGTGCGATACCGTCAATCATAAATTGCATGGCAATCGCGCACAAAATCATACCCATAAAGCGGATGACTATTTGCGTGCCGTTGCGTCCGATTTTGGCAAACAAATAGGGCGAGCCGACTAGCACCAACGCCACAATACACGAGCCCAAGAAAAGCATTAAAATCATCATAATAGACGTCAAAAGCGACTCGCTTTTTTCCGCATACAAGATAACGGTTGTGATACTGCCCGGGCCGATAAAAAGCGGCATCGCTACCGGCACTAAAATATGACTCAAGCTGTTACGCGCTTGGTCAAACGTATTGCCGGCGGGCGCATTGGTTTCAATACCGTGTTGTTCAAATTTACTTTTCCCTTGCAACATGCGCAGCCCGATAAGCAAAATCATAATAGACCCGGCAAGCCGGAAGGCCGGCAACGTGATACCGAACATCGTTAAAATGCGGTTACCGAACAAGAAGAAAATGAGCAGTAAAATAAAAATGGAGACAGACATTAGAAGTGCCACCATACGTTGCACGCGGGGCGTTTCGTTCTCTACATATTCCAAAAAGATAGGCATATTACCTATCGGGTTTAAAATAGCCAAAATACCGATAAACGCGTTAAACAGTAAACTCCAGTCCATAACGTTGTTTTATTCTCCTTGATTTGCGGCGCTTTACAGCCGTTGTTTAAAGACAATTATAGTATAACAAATTCGTATGAAACACAAAAAGACTTGACAGATCAAAAAAAAAAACGAAAATAGAGAGTCAGACAAAAAAACAACAAAGGAGCAAACAATATGGAAAATATGAATAAAAACAAATGTCATTCCGTACTTGATACGGAATCTCACCGCGTTCTAAAACGACAGAAAGGTGAGATGCTGAATCAAGTTCAGCATGACGTCTTTTTTTATAAAGGAGCATTTACCCTCATTGAACTTCTTGTCGTCGTTCTTATTATCGGCATATTGGCGGCTGTGGCGTTGCCGCAATACCAAAAAGCGGTGGAAAAATCACGTGTCAGCGAAGCTCTCCCTTTATTGAAATCCGTTTATCAAGCCACCCAGTCCTATTATCTGGCCAACGGAACTTACCCCACTCAATTTAACGAGTTGTCCATAGAGGTTCCCTGGACAGGATCTGTCCAATGGCGTAACACAAGAATAACGGATACTCGTTCTAATCATTTGTGGTCTATGCAAATTTATCAAGAAACAGGATTTGGCACATGGTTATACCTTGGTCGTATTAGCGGTAAATATGAAGGAACAGGTTTTGCAATAAGTATGGAAACCGGAGAGATGAAATGTGTAGAAAAAACTCACGAAGGCAAGGTATTTAACGGATCAAAAGGTGATTATTGTGTAAAAATTATGCGCACAGGCACTTCATGCACTTCACTTAACAGCGGAAGATATTATCCCTTAAACAACTGATTTCATTAATTGTATAAAAATAGAATTTTTAAACTGGGACAACTATTAAAAATTATTAACTCGCTCCGGGCTTCAAATCCTGCCGCGCACCCAGCAGTGGGTGCGCTTACTTTTACCAAAAATCCTGCCGCGCACCCAGCAGTGGGTGCGCTTACTTTTACCAATTTAAAAGCACCCTCCCGGGTGCTTTAAAATTGGGCAGTACAAAATCGCTTTCTTGCCCTGCGTAAATTTCCTGACGGAAATTTCGCCCGGGCCCGCCCTCGCGGTTTTTGCCTTTCGCGCTCCGCACTCAAACAAAAACATCGCTCCGGGCTTCAAATCCTGCCGCGCACCCAGCAGTGGGTGCGCTTACTTTTACCAAATTAAAAGCACCCTAAACGGGTGCTTTAAATTTGGGCAGTCGCGTGTGAGGCGGACGCGCTACCGCTGCGCCAACTGCCCGAAAACTATATACCTATTATATCATATTTACAAATTCTTCTTGTAAAAATCGGCCAAGCGTTGCTTATATTCAAACCCGCCCACGACGGCACATTTATTGTGTTTCGCTCCGGGCACAAGCCACAATTCTTTGGGCTCGCCCGCACATTTATATAAAAGTTTCGCCTGCACCGCCGGCACTAAATTATCATATCTTCCGTGAATTAAAAATACCGGCCGCGGCGCAATTTTAGGAATATTATATTTGGGGCTGTACCGCTCCGGGTTGGCTTTTAATTGGCGGCGGATATAATGCAAGATAATCGGCATTAACGGGAAATACGGCACCCGACGGTGCACCCACGCCCAGCGCGACACGACCCGCCTAAACGAATAATACGACGCTTCCGCCACCACACATGCGATATCGGGGTTGTGCGCGGCCTCGCAAATCGCCACCATACCGCCCATGGATAACCCGTATAAACCAACACGCGCACTGGCTTGCGGATAGGTTTGCTTTAAAAAATTGACCGCCGCGGCGGCGTCTTTAATTTCCAAATAACCGATAGAGCTTGTCTTGCCGCCGCTTTCGCCTAACGCACGGAAATCAAAATAGAACAAGTTAAAACCTACGTCGTGCAAGAAGTACGTATTTTTCAAAATATCGGCGCGGTTCATCCCCCAACCGTGCATCAAAATAATCGTTTTATCAGACGGCTCTTTGGACGGAATAAACCAACCTTTCAGTTCCACACCGTCTTGCGCTTTGAAAGATACATTATCGTACGGCAAGCCAAATTGGTCAGGCCACGCATCTAACGGTTTACGTTTAGATACCGGATGCAACACTTTCTTGGCCGTGTACTTACACAAAATAACCGTGAGAAGCGACACAAGCCCCACGGCAGCCAAACTTAAAAGTACCGCCGATAAAACGGAGTTCATTTTTTCTCCTGCAACAGTTCGCGCAAAGCCACGGGAATATAATTGGATATATCCGATGATAAAACCCCGTAATCGGAAAGTTTTTCTGCAGCCAAATCGCCGGCCAACCCGTGTACATAAACCGCACACGTAGCGGCGTGTAACGCATTTTCAAGCGTTAACCCTTGCACGGTATATTGTGCCCACAAGCCGGCAATCACACCACACAGCACGTCGCCCGAGCCCCCCTTGGCAAGAGCCGGGCCACCCGTCGGGTTTTGCCACGAGTTGAGTTTTCCTTCATCGGAAACGGCCACAATCGTGCCCGGACCTTTGAGCACACACACGGCTCCCGTTTGGTCGGCCAGTTGTGCGGCTTGCAAAATGCGAAAAGACTCATCCACCACTACCGCCGTATTAAGCAAGCGTGCAATTTCAGCCGCATGCGGGGTGATAATAGAAGGTTGTTTAAAGCGAAAAGACGGCAACTTGGCAAGCGCATTTAAAGCATCGGCATCTACTACTAGCGGCAGTGGCAGTTCTTGCAATAACTGCGGCAAGAGCGGGCTATTCTGCATTCCCATACCCACAACCGCCAATGTCGGGCGGCGTTTTTCAATAAAATCAGTTAATACCGGCCATGCTTCTTGTGCTATTTCGCCGTGTTCGTTTTCGGGTAGCGGCACGGTAATTACTTCGGGCACCGCCGCGGCAAAAGCGGAATGCATACTTGCCGGCAACGCCCAATACACCAGCCCCGCTCCGGCGCGCAAAGCACTTTTGGCACAGAGCAAACCGGCGCCGCACATTTCGCGCGATCCGGCTACCACAAGCACGCGCCCGAACATGCCTTTGTGCGCATTGGCGGGACGCGGCGGCAATAAAGAAATAACTTCCTGACGAGTGATTTGATCCATATTATTTACTCCACAGTTACGCTTTTAGCTAAATTACGCGGTTGGTCAATATCGCAACCGAGCCGCTTGGCAATCCAATACGCCAAGAACTGCAACGGCACCACGTTAAGCACCGGTTGCAAATATTCGCTCACGTGCGGCACGACTATTACTTTATCCGCCACCTTTTTGGCGGCCGTCTCGGTGCCGGACGTAGTAATGGCTACCACAAACGCACCGCGGGCACGGCACTCTTGGCACGCAGAAAGCATTTTTTCAAATAAACCGTCCTGCGGCATGAGCACAAAAACAGGCGTTCCTTTGTCAATTACGGAAATCGGACCGTGTTTAATTTCCCCCGCGGCAAATCCTTCGGCACTGCGGTAAGACACTTCTTTAAGTTTAAGGGCTCCTTCCAACGCAATCGGAAAATTGACGTGGCGGCCCAAGAAAATAAACCGCTCTGCTTTGTAAATTTTGCGTGTTAAATGACGTACGGGATATTCCATTTTTACCGCTTCGCCCATGGCTTTAGACAAGCGCATTAACTCACGGTATAATTTATCAAATGCCGTTTTGCTTAGATTACCGTTGTGAAGCCCCAACGAAACAGCCAACGCAAATAACGAAGTAATCTGACTCGTAAACGCTTTGGTGGACGCCACGCTGATTTCCGGTCCGCAATGAGTAAAAAATGTACTGTCGCACAAGCGGGTAAGCGTTGAGCCGAGCACATTGCAAATCGCTAACGTGCGAAACCCGAGTTCTTGCGCTTTCTTTACGGCGCCGATGGTATCAGCCGTCTCACCCGATTGGCTGATAGCAATTGCTAACGTTTTGGCTTTATGCGGTACGGAACGATATTTATATTCACTGGCCAAATCTACGCTCACGGGTATCCCGGCAAATTGTTCAATGTAATATTTGCCCACCAACCCCGCGTGATACGCCGTTCCGCACGCAATAATATGTACATTTTGAAGCCCGCGCAAGGCAGCCGTATCTAATCCTAAAATTTTGCCAAAGTCCGCACGCGCGGTGCGCAGGGTATCTTCTATGGCTTGGGGCTGGTCGTAAATTTCTTTTAACATAAAGTGGGCGTAACCGCCTTTCTCGGCGGTTTTGCGGTCCCACGAAATTTTAACGGTTTTGATTTTTTTTACGCTACCCGTTTTATCCAGCACCGTTACTTTGCCCGGACGCAATAAGGCAATTTCGCCTTCATCTAAAAATAATACTTTGTTCGTATGTTGCAAAAAAGCAGGTACGTCAGAAGCCAAAAAACTCTCGTCTTTATTGATCCCCACCACGAGCGGGCTTTGGTTTTTCACGCCGATGAGCAGCTGTGGCGCACGCGCCCACATCACACCGTATGCAAACGCCCCGGCAATTTCTTTATTGGTTTTTTGAACGGCTTTTAACAGGCGGTCTTCTTCCGCACCGGAGCGGATATGTTTGAGATTTTCTTCAATTAAGTGGGCAATTACTTCGGTATCGGTTTCGCTTTTAAATTTATGGCCCAGTGAAGTTAACTTGGCACGCAGGGTTAAATAGTTTTCAATAATACCGTTGTGAACAACTACAATTTCGCCGGAACAATCGGTATGCGGGTGGGAATTTTCTTCACTGGGTTTACCGTGGGTAGCCCAACGGGTGTGTCCGAGCCCGGTAGTGCCTTTGGGGCTTACTTGCAGCGCTGATTTTTCCAACTCAGCCACTTTGCCCACGGCACGCACGGTTACGATTTTACCGTCTTGCAAAATAGAAATACCGGCAGAATCATACCCGCGGTACTCTAATTTTTTAAGTCCGTCTATAATGTAAGGAACACTGTTCTTTTTCCCTACGTAACCGATAATTCCGCACATAGGCGCCTCTTATAAAAGACCTTTCATTTCGTTAACAGCCGTGGGCAATCCGGCAAATAAGGCACGGGTAATAATAGCAAACCCGATATTCATACACGTAATACCGCCCAAATCGGCTACCGCAAGTACGTTGTGGTAATCTAACCCGTGCCCGGCGTGCACTTCCAGCCCCAGTTCATTTGCGAGCAGAGTAGATAACGCCAAATCTTGCAACCGCTTGCGTACTTGCGCAGCGGAAGTCGCCTCGCTGTAATCGCGGGTGCACAACTCCACGATATCCGCTCCCAGTTTAGCGGCCATGCGGATATCGGCGGGTTCGGGGCTGACAAATAAACTAACTAAAATATGTTTTTTATGTAGCCGCTCAATCATTTGTGCCAAATGCTTGGTAACCGCCGGGGTAAAGTTGAGTCCGCCCGTGGTAGTAATTTCTCCGGGTTTTTCGGGCACAATGCACACGGAGTGAGGTTTATATTTAAGGGCGGCTTTTTCCAAAGCCGGTGCACAGGAACATTCTAAATGAATTTTACCGGGGAAATACTTGCACAGTTGGGCAACGTCTTTTTGGTTAATGTGGCGCTGATCTTGGCGCAAGTGCACCACAATATAATCGGCCCCGGTGCTTAAGCAAACGGCGGCGGCGTCCACCGGATCGGGGAACGCTTCCCGACGGGCTTGACGTAATGTTGCGATGTGGTCAATGTTAACTCCTAATTTTAAACTCATTTGAGCACCTCCGTTTTCTCTTTGTATAAATCTTCTACTTGTTGCATAACGCGGTCCACCATACTTTCCTGTTCACCTTCAACCAAAATGCGCAGCTTCGGCTCTGTACCGCTGTAACGCACAACCACGCGGCCTTTGCCGTTCATGCTTTTTTCAATTTCCCGCACCGCGGGCAAAAATCCGTTCAGCGTTTCCAGCGGCGGTTTTTGCGTTACGTGCACCGCGCGCAATTTGCTGGGGTAACGTTTCCACTGATCCGTGAAGAAACTGGCCGGATGACCTGATTTTTTAACAAATTGTAAAAATTGCAACGCCGATAAAAGCCCGTCGCCGGTGTTTGAAAATTGCCGGAAAATAATGTGGCCCGACGTTTCCCCGCCGATAGATAAATTTTCCTTTTCAAGTGCCTCGGAAACATACTTATCGCCCACAGTGGTCAGGGCTACTTCTACGCCGTTTTCTTTCAAATAGTTAATGCAACCCAAATTGGCCATAATGGTTAACACCGCTTTGTTGCTGTTTAACAGCCCTTGCTCTTTCATACAAAGCGCCGAAGAGGCAATAATGTTATCGCCGTCTAATTGGCGGCCTTTTTCGTCGGAAGCAATCACTCGGTCGGCATCGCCGTCAAAGCTAAAGCCCATAAACGCATTTTCCTTAACGGTTAAATCTTGCATAAACTGCGTATGGAGCGCGCCGACGTTTTTGTTGATATTTGTGCCGTCCGGTTTAGCCGCCGTTACGGTTACGTTCATCCCCAACCCGGCAAAGACGTTTGCCGCTATTTTGTAACTGGCCCCGTTGGCGCAATCTAGCACGACTTTCGTTCCTTTAAGGATAGACGCGTCCACCGTAGACATTAAAAATTGTTCGTACTGTTTGACTAAATTTTCCTCTTGCGTAAACGTGCCGCGCGGTGCGGGAATAGCAGACAATATATCAATTTCTTGTTCAATGGCATTTTCTAAATCTTCGGGGAGCTTGGTGCCTTGGTTAGTGAAGAATTTAATACCGTTAAACTCCGCGGGATTGTGACTGGCCGAAATTACAACGCCACACAAGCTGCCCGTTTGTTTAACTAAATATGCCACACACGGTGTTGGTGCGATTCCTACGCTAATGACGTTAACACCGCTGGCGCGGATCCCTTTTTGCAAGGCCGCTAAAATAGACGGCCCGGAGGCACGCGAGTCTTGCGCAACGATCACTTGCGGTTTTAAAGACTCATTTTGGCAATGCTCTTGCAAACGGCATAGCGCCGCGTAACCCAATTTTTCAATAAACTCGTCTACAAGCGGGAACTGGCCGGCTACGGCCCGTACTCCGTCAGTTCCGAAATATTTTCCCATAAATAGTTCCTCTTGCGTGAGGACCTGGGTCCTCACACTCCTGCCTGTTTACGGATATTATTCAAACAAGTCGGCCTGTTTCGGTTCCGTTTCAACGGTTTTAGGCGTTTGTTGTTTGACGGGGTCATCCGTGCCGGGTTTAGGTACCTCTACCGGCGTGGCAGGTTTTAAACCTAGTATTTCGTCAATCTCGTTAGCTTCCACCACTTCTTTTTCAAGCAAGGTGGCTACCAACTTATCAAAACCCGTGCGGTTTTCGCCAATGATTTCTTTGGCACGGGCATAGGACGTACGAATCAAATGTAAAATTTCTTCATCAATCGTGCGGGAGAGTTCATCCGACATCGTGGTATGGCGCGACAAATCACGCCCTAAAAACACTTCGCCTTCATCGCCGTTGGGCAGGGCTATCGGGCCGAGTTTATCACTCATCCCCAGCTCCATGACCATCTTGCGAGCATACGCCATGGTTTTGTTAAGATCGTCGCTCGCGCCGGAGGTAATTTCGCCAAAAACAATTTCTTCCGCGGCGCGTCCGGCCAACAAAATGCACAGTTTATCTAACAGTTCCGATTTGCTGGTTAAGAATTTATCCTCTAGCGGCAGTTGGAGCGTATATCCAAGAGCTTGTCCGCGCGGGATAATGGTAACTTTGTGTACCGGGTCGGAGTGATTGGTCATGCGGGCCACCACGGTATGGCCCGATTCGTGCGCGGCAATCACGTGTTGCTCGTGTTTGGAAATAATGCGGCTTTTCTTTTGCGGACCGGCAATAACGCGCTCAATGGCTTCGTCCATATCCGCTTTTCCGACGGCCTCTTTATCTGCACGCGCGGCTAAAATAGCGGCTTCGTTGACGACATTAGCCAAATCAGCCCCTACAAAGCCGGGCGTACCTTTGGCCACTTGTTTTAAATCTACATCTTCGCCGAGTTTTACCTTTTTGGCGTGCACTTTTAAAATTTCTTCGCGGCCTTTTAAATCCGGCGCGGGCACGGAAACGTGTCTGTCAAAACGTCCGGGACGGATAAGTGCCGGGTCCAACACATCGGGGCGGTTGGTAGAGGCCATTAAGATAATGCCTTGTTTACTTTCAAAACCGTCCAGTTCAATTAAGAGTTGGTTGAGCGTTTGTTCGCGCTCATCGTGTCCGCCGCCGATACCGGCAAAACGCCGCCGTCCGACTGCATCTAGCTCGTCAATAAAGATAATGGCGGGGGCGTTTTTCTTGGCTTGGTCAAACAAATCGCGCACGCGTGCCGCACCAACACCCACAAACATTTCCACAAATTCAGACGCCGAGGCCGAGAAAAACGACACCCCCGCCTCGCCCGCTACGGCCTTGGCAAGCAAGGTTTTACCCGTGCCGGGCGCACCATATAACAAAACGCCTTTGGGCAATTTACCGCCTAATTTTTGGAACTTTTTGGGATTTTTTAAGAATTTAATAATGTCGTCTAATTCTTCCTTGGCCTCGTCGCAACCGGCCACGTCTTTAAACGTAACGGTTTGTTGGGCCGGATCTTGCATTTTAGCTTTGGAGCGGGCAAAGTTCATCGCACTTTTGCCGTCGCTTCGTTGCGGACGGATAAAGATAAACCACCAAAGCCCAATCAGCAAAAATATCCATAACACGTTAAACAGCACATTCCCCACCCAACTGCGATCGGGCTGGGCTTTGTACGTCACTTTGGCGGCCGATAGCTCTTGCACCAAGTTAGGGTCTTCCATACGTACGGTTTTAAAAGGCACAAATTTGCCGTCGGCATTTTTGTACAGACCGGAAATTTCCCCCTGCGCTACGGTTAAATCAGACACTTCTGCCGCGGCTACTTTTTGTTTAAATTCGGAATAGTCCAGCGTAGTTTGTTTTTCGCCCGGTTTACCGAAAAGAAACACCGCCAGCAAAAAAACACCCAGCCAGCCGATAATTTGTCCGACAGAAATAATACTGCGGTTGTGTGGATTTTTCTTCTTCATTATTGTTTAAATACTCCGATATAAGGTAAATTGCGGTAGAGTTCGTTGTAATCTAACCCATACCCGATAACAAATTCGTTTTCAATGGTAAACCCGACGTATTTGGGGGTAATATCTACTTTGCGGTTGGAGGGTTTATCTAACAGACAGCAAATTTCAATGCTGGCCGCGCCGCGGTCTTTTAAGTGGTTCATTAGATAGTCTAAGGTTAAGCCCGTGTCTACAATATCTTCCACAATGATGACGTGGCGGCCTTGGATACTTTCGCGCAAATCTAGCATCGTGCGCACGTGCCCCGTACTGCCGGTGCCTGAGTACGACGAGAGACACATAAAATCAAGGGTGCAATCTACGCTGACGTTTTTGATGAGATCTGAGTAGAAAATCACGCATCCGCGCAAAATACCTACAAAAAGCGGTTTTTTCCCGCGGTAATCGGCCGAGATCTGGCGGCCCAATTCCCGCACGCGGGTAGCGAGTTGTTCTTCCGAAAATAAAATACGTTCCAAAAAGGGTTGTTGCGGCATAAAATCTCCTCAAAAGAAAATATACATATAGGATATCTTTTTTTGGCCCCAAAATAAAGTATTTTCCCCTTATTTTTAAGTTAATACCAATTCTGTTTTCTTGCCTAAACAGCGTTTTACCGCACCAAACTACTTTGTAACTCTGCCGGCCTGCTAAATTTTACTTGACAAATCAAAAAAAAAAACGATAATAAAGGGGCCGTAAAAAATACATAAGGAGCAAAAACAATATGAAAAACCAACAAGCATTTACACTCATTGAATTGTTAGTGGTGGTACTTATTATCGGCATTTTGGCGGCGGTAGCGTTGCCGCAGTATCAAAAAGTAGTTAAAAAAGCCAAAATTTCCGAAGCGATTACGGCTCTAAAAGCATTAGCCACTGCCGAAAATTTATATTTCATGGCGAACGGAGAATATGCTAATACATTTGATAAATTGGATATAGAACCCGGCGAGCAATCGGGCAGCTATACATTTATACAATACACGAAAAGCTGGCAAATTAAATTGTCGGAAATTGGGCAAAACAGTATTTATGCCAAGTCAATTATAGAAGGTCTTGATGATGTCTATATATATTACTATCTCGATGAAGGATCATGGCATTGCTGTTACTATCCAAATCAAGCCAAGGCGGGAGTGAAAAATTTGTGCAAAAGCTTTGGCGGGCAAACGACAACAGCTTGCCACTCCGACGCAAGCATGCAGTGTTACCCAATGAATTTATAGAACAAACAATTCTTTCTTGTTTAACATCAGACATAAACCATCTTGCACGTTGAGCAAAAGGCCTGTTGTTACAAAGACTAATCCTGCAGGAAATTGCCTGATGAGCAAATTGTTGGCCCTGAAAAGCAACGAAACCTCGTGAACACGACACAAAGGCGCAACTAACGTTGCGCCTTTGTACGTGCTTATAGAAGATAACATCAGCCGTTATCGCCCGAATAATTTGTCAATGTCTTTCAGCGCCAATTTCGCCACGCACGGACGCCCATGCGGGCAATGCATCCCGTCTTTGCATTTTTTCATATTTTCCAGTAACGCCTCGGCCTCGGCGGCGGAAATCTGATCGTGCGCTTTAATGGCTTTTTTACACGCCAACATAGCAATCATTTTGCGTTTTAGTGTTTCGGTAGATTTGGACGGGTCGCCCACCAACTGCGCCAGCGACACGATAAACTCTTTTAAATCATCTTCTTGAAAACGAATCATGTGCGGGCGTGTATGCACCTGTACGGTACGCGCCGCAAACGGTGCAATTTCAAATCCGGCCGTTTTCAAAAAATCCGCCCACGACAACAGCGTTTCCACGTTGGACGGCGGCAAATCAACATGCAACGGAAAAAGCAATTTTTGCACGGTTACTTCCCGCTTTTCAAACGCGTCCAAATACTGCTCAAAGAGCACACGTTCTTGCGCGGCGTGTTGGTCAATAAGCACGAGCCCCTCGGGGTTTTCAAACAGCAAATACGAGCGGTGCAATTGCCCCAAATAATGGTACGGCCCCACAAACCATTGCGGCGTTTGTATGGAGGTTTTTTTCGTCGGGTTGGGGGCCGTATGCGCTTGAGCGCGGACGCACAGTTCCCCGTCGGAATTATCCGACGAAGAAGCGACGTCCGAATCGCGCAACACAAAACTTTCTTTGGGTGTCCACGCCGCGGGCTCAACCGGGGTAGGCGTAAAGAGCGGTTTTTCGGGCGTGGATGGCGTGAATAATTTTTCAGCCGCCGGGGCAGCCGTTGGCGGCAACGATACCGTTAGTTTTTCACCCGCACTTACCGGCGTTGTATGTGAAAAAATCGTTTCCCCCGCCGAGTGCATCATAAAACCAAATACTTGGTTCTCGTTTACAAAGCGGATATCACGCTTTTGCGGATGAATATTAACATCAAACTCGCCCGGAGCTAATTGCATATATACAATAAATGCCGGGTGACGGTCTTTGGGGCGAGCGTTTTGGTATGCTTTGTAAATAGCTTGTTGGACGGTTTTGGAATCAATCGGACGGCGGTTAACAAATATGTATTGCATATCGCGCACGTTGACCAGTTTATCATCGGGCGTAATAAAAAGTTTAAGCCCCATAATATCAAACGATTTATACACTAAACTCTGCGCCACTTCTTTACCCAAAATAGCTTGGGCGCGCTCCACCACAGCCACTTCTTCCGGGCCGGTTTGCGCGGGCAGATTATACACTTCGCGTCCGTTGACGTGTACCGTATAAGCTACGCCCAAATTGGCCAATGCACTTTCTTCTATTACTTTTAACAAACACGCGCGCTCGTACGAATCACTCTTTAAAAATTTAAGCCGCGCGGGCGTGTTATAAAACAAATCGCGAATTTCTATCGTCGTACCTTTAATAGCCGGAGCGGGACTTTGGGAAACAATTTTTCCGGCGTGTAATTCCAAACGGTGCCCCTCGCCCGTTCCGGTGCAACTGGTCAGTGCCATGCGCGAAACGGCCGCCACGGAATAAAGTGCCTCGCCGCGAAAACCAAACGTTTGCAAAGTTTCCAAATCATCAAATCGGTTGATTTTACTGGTGGCGTGACGAAGAACACTATTCTTTAAATCTTCTTCGTCCATACCGCACCCGTTATCGTTAACGCGGATCAGCTCTTTGCCCGATCCGGCAATATCTACACGCACGGCGGTTGCGCCCGCGTCCACGGCGTTTTCCAAAAGTTCTTTAAGCACGCCCGCAGGGCGTTCAATTACTTCGCCCGCGGCAATTTTACCGGCTGTTTTTTCATCTAAAACGTGAATTTTACTCATTGATACGTTTTTTCCACTCACAAATTAACTGCAAGGCCTCTAACGGGCTTAGTTTATCGGGGTCGGCCATTTTGATTTCTTCCACAATGGGCGAAGAAAACAAATCTTTGACCATGTCTTTTTCTTTCGCGGAAATTTTAGCCCCTTTCTTGGCCTCTAAATCTTTTAACACTTTGCGCGCGCGAAGCGTGCACGCCGCCGGGAGTCCCGCCAGTTCGGCCACGTGTATCCCATACGAACGGTCCGCCGCGCCGGGCAAAATCTGGTATAAAAACGCTAATTTGCTTTTGCCCTCGGCATCTTTATATTCTTTAGCGTCCACGTGAAAGTTGCGCACACTTTCGTATTTATTTTCCAAATCAGTAAGTTCAAAATAGTGCGTAGCAAATAATACCTTTGGGCCGTTACGGGGTTTGTGCAAATACTCCACAATCGCCCACGCAATAGAAATACCGTCAAAGGTAGACGTACCGCGCCCGACTTCATCTAACAAAATTAAACTGCGCGGCGTCATGGACGTTAAAATGTGGGCGGTCTCGTTCATTTCTACCATAAAGGTAGAGTTACCGCGGCTGAGCGCATCGTGCGCACCGATACGCGTCATAATTTTATCCACGAGTCCGATATGGGCTTGCTCGGCGGGCACGAAACTGCCCATTTGCGCCATGATAACAATAATGGCCGTTTGTTTTAAAAACACACTCTTACCGCCCATATTCGGCCCGGTAATAAGCATAATTTGGTTTTCCGGCGTACCTAAATCAAGTGAATTAGGCACAAAACTGCCGGAGGGAAGAGCGGCTTCCACTAAGGGATGGCGGCCGTTTTGGTAACTGACTTGCGTAGCGTTATCTACGACAGGTTTAACATAATTTTCTTTCAGGGCACACAGGGCAAGTGCCATATATACGTCCAACTCGGCCACGATTTGCGCAAACGATTTTACGTGCTCAATTTGCGCCGAAAGCGTTTTGCGTACTTCGTCAAAGAGCCCCCCTTCCAAGCGGATAATGCGTTGTTCGGCATTTAAAATTTTATCTTCCAATTGTTTTAATTCTTCGGTAATAAAACGCTCCGCATTGACAAGCGTTTGTTTGCGCACAAACGAATAAGGCACTTTGGAAAGTTGCGATTTGGACACTTCAAAATAATACCCGTACACCGAGTTAAAACCCACTTTCATATTAGCTATACCGGTATTTTTACGCTCACGCTCGCAGATTTCTTCCATACGTGCGTTGCTGTTTTGTTTGAGCGAGCGCAACTCGTCCAGTTCGGCATTATATCCGGCCCGGATGACAAAACCGTCCGACAAGTGCAAGGGCGGGTTTTCTTCTATGGCTTCGTAAAGCAGCCGCGCCATATCTTGCAAGGCAGTCACATGCGTATTAAACGCGGCGCGCAAATGCGGGGTTACTTCGCCATACGTTTCAAACCAACGCGCCAACGGATCTACATTAAGTAGCGAGGTGCGAAGCCCGGCCAAATCGCGCGGCGAAGCCGTGCCGGTAGCGATGCGGGTCATGATGCGCTCCACGTCGGAAATATTTTCCAGTAGTGCGCTTAGGTCGGCCAAAGCAGATTGGTCTTTGGTAAAGTTTTCCACACAGTTTTGACGCACGCCAATTTCGCTCACGTCCATAAGCGGGTGAAGGAGCCAATCTTTGAGTTTACGGCTGCCAATAGCGGTACGCGTGCGGTCCAATTGCGCCCACAAACTGCCGCGGCGGCTACCGTCTTGACTTTTGACCAATTCCAAAGCGGCCACGGCATTTTCGTCAATTTGCAAGCAAGCGGTCAGCTCGCGGTAAGACGGCACAAGCACTTTATTAAAACTGGGCTCGGTTACATTGAGATATTTTACAATTTGCAATGCACAGGCAAGCGCGTTACGTTTATCCCCCCACGCGTGCACAGACGGCCACTCGGCCGGGATATCGTAATTGCCGTCAAAAGATTCTTGTTCGCTTAGTGTAAGCGAGCCGGGTAACATCATTTTTTGTTTCAGTTCAGCAAGTGATTTTTTATCACTCACAATTTCCACCGGGTTAATGGTGGCGAGCGCCGCAGCTAAATTGGTTAAAGAGGGGTCTTTATCGTTTTGGTTGGTCCAAAATTCGCCGGTGGAAACTTCCACACACGCAAGTGCCCAACCGGTAGGATAAACCGCCACGCTGACTAAATAGTTAGCTTGGTTAGCGTCTAAAAGTGAATCTTCCATGACAGTACCCGGCGTGATAATGCGGGTAACGCGACGCTCAAAAAGCCGGGTGTTTTTATCGGACACAGAACTGGTTTGTTCACAAATACCGATTTTTTTTCCTGCCGCCAGTAAGCGGACAATATAGTTATTGGCCGCGTGATACGGGATACCGCACATCGGCACGCCGTTACGCGCCGTGAGCGTAAGACCTAAAAGCGCACTGACTTCCTTGGCCTGCTCATCAAACATTTCATAAAAATCGCCCAACCGGAAAAAAAGAATAATTCCGGGGTATTTGGCACGGACATCATAATATTGAGACATCAAAGGAGTTAACGTGTTTTTAGCCATATAAAAGTATTTTAGCAATTTTGGCTTTTCTATGTTTTAGCAACAAGGCCATGACAGCGCACTTATTTTTTTGTTATAATAAATGTACCTAGTTGTTTAAGTAAAATTAAACCGGGGCGCGAGTTCCGGTGTTTTTATGACAGATCGGTAGGGTGGCTGAGTGGTCAAAAGCAACGGTCTGTAAAACCGTCGGGCTACGCCCTACATAGGTTCGAATCCTATCCCTACCAAAAATTTTAGGTCCTGCGAGAGCAGGGCCTAAATTTTTGTGTTGGGAAGCAACACTTCAAAAAATTAACCCCGCTTGCGCGGGGTCAAATTTTGCGTTCGCGTTTTAGTGGCTATATCCGTCTAAGTATTTGTAGAAATCTCCCCATTGGGGGGTAGCATACCCGTTAGACAAGATAGAAATTTTATCTTCCACGCGCTCCGTAATGACACGCAACGAAGATAATTTTTGGCCCATGGGGGCGAAATAATATCCGTGGTCAATCGCCGTTGTACATGCTTGCACCAATGCTTCGTTTTTTATCCCGGACACAGCAGCCGCCAAATCTTCCATCAAAAACAATACATTTTGATAGAAATCTTTTTCTGCCATTTGCTGTTCGTTGCGCAGCACATTGGCCAACCGTTCATGCATATTGATAATGGCTTGCACATCTGCGGCATGCGCCGGATATTCTTTAGCCAATTCTTTAAGTTGGGCCGTTGCCGCCGCTTGCGATACCTTGGCCGATTTCAACAGATCCGTCCCCGGTTGTTGCGGTTGTACCACCCCAAAATGGGCTTGCTCTGCCGGACCAATCGGCAATTTACCCTCTTGTGCGCAAACCGCCAACGGGAAAAACAACACCATCAAACCAACACACTTTTTAAGCATATACGCTCCTTTTACAAGATATCTACTTTAATAGTATAGCGTTTTACAAGGGCTTACGACAGGGCTTTTAGACCTATCCCGCACCGGACCAAAAGGCCCAAACCTAAGTCCCAAAAAGCGAAAAAAGCGTTGCAGACTAACACGAAATCCGCCCGGCAGAAGATAACATCATACGCAAACAGAGGTTCAAGGCCTTATGCCCGGCCCGGCGAGGGCGCGTTGCATTACAAAGCAACAGGGCAAAAACAGTGTAGCTACAAGTAAGTGGAAGTTGACTCCTCAAATGCCTGCCGCCTTCAAGGGGGTTGACAAATCAAAAAAAAAAACGATAATAAAGAGATGCAAAAAACAAGGAGCAAACAACATGAAAAACAATAAAATAAGTTTGTCATCCCGTGAGACTGTTGCACGGGATCTTCCGCTGAATCAATCTGTCACCGTTATTAAACAAGGGTGCCCCGCCCCTTCGTCATTCCGTAATGTCTTTGTACGGAATATAGGGGCGGACACCGCGCTATATTCTGGACAGAAACTCTCCAGAATGACGAGCGCGGTACAAGCATTTACACTCATTGAATTATTGGTCGTTGTACTTATCATCGGTATATTGGCGGCGGTCGCGTTGCCGCAGTATCAAAAAGTAGTGGAAAAAGCCCGTGCCAGCGAGGCATTATCCATTATGAAAACGATTGCCGATGCCAGTCACGCTTATCATATGGCCAATGGAACATATCCTCAACATATGGATGAATTGGATATAGAAATACCCGGCACAAGTATCACTAACTTTGATGCGCACCGCGTGCAAACCAAATGGTTTGAATACGGCGTTGCTTGGAACAATGACCCCCATTTATTGGCGATTGCCAACCGCCTACCGTTAAGCACCTTTTATGTATTTAATCTTTTTGATGATAATGTAACTTGTTGTTATTCATACAGCACAAAAGGTACTGATTTTTGTAAATCTTTAAGCAAAGGGAAAACAAATTCAGCCCATACGAGTGGTAGTACAACCTGTTACCAACTTCAATAAACCAATTATACTTGCAAAAAAACGGCAGACTTGAATCTGCCGTTTTTCGTTTATTAGAAATACTTGTTATTGCAAGATAGCCAACAATTTTTCCATGGGCTCTTTGGCCTCGCCGCCGCCCTGGGCAAAGTCTGCCCGTCCGCCCGCGCGACCGTTTAACTGTTCGGCTAATTGTTTAGCCACGGTTACCGCGTCGGTATTAGGCAATTTGCCCGCCGTTTTGACTACAAAGGCGCGTTTGCCGTCTTTATCGCACGACACAATTACTAGCGCTTGCTTGTGTTTTTGGGCAATTGTATCAGCGATGTTGCGTAGTTCTTTCGGTTGGGCATCATCGGCATAGCGTAGCACCACGGTCGTACCGTTTTTAAGCGCAAATGTCATTTCGTTTACACCGCCGGCGGCCAACGCTTTTTGGCGGAAATCTTCGTATTGTTTTTTGACGTCTTTGAGTTCGTCCATAATCGCGTTCACACGCGCAAACACGTCTTTGGCCGGAACAACGAGCCGCGCCGCCAATTTCTCGGCTTGGCGGTTAACTTCTTTTAAATAGTCTAACGCCGCCGGGCCGGCAATTCCTTCAATGCGGCGCACGCCCGCGGAAACGGAGCCCTCTTTAAGCACCAAAACGGTAATTACTTCGGACGTATTTTTTACGTGTGTTCCGCCGCAAAGTTCCAAACTGTATTTTTGGTCTGCGTGTTCAAAGTCGCCCCCCATTAACACAAAGCGGGCCGGGTCGGCATATTTCTCGCCGAGCAGTGTGACAGCTCCCAATTTTTCGGCATCGGCCAAGGGACGCGTCTGGCACGTAACGGGCAGCGCATCCGCGGCGGCCTTATTGGCAATTGCCCACACTTTATTTAATTCTTCGGTTTTGGGCGTTTTGGAAAGCGTATAGTCAAAACGGAAACGCTCCGGCGATACAAACGAACCGCTTTGGTGTACCGTCGTGCCGAACACTTGCCGGAGTGCCGCGTTTACCAAGTGAATCGCGCTGTGGTTAGCGCGCAAGCGCGCGCGGCGCGGGGCATCTACCGTCAGTGTAACGACGTCGCCTTTTTTAAGCGTACCCGTAAATTTATGTAAGAAAACTTTACCAAGCGGTTTTTGCACGTCCGTAATTTGGGCAATTTCTTCGCCGTTAGAAACAAGGACGCCCGTATCGGCCACTTGTCCGCCGGACTCGGCGTAAAAAGGTGTCGTGTCAAATACGGCGTACCCGTCGGTTACTTGGTCGGCTTGTTCAAATTGGCTGTTCAGCAAGGCCAACACTTTGCCCTGAGCAGTTAGCGTATCATACCCCACAAATTTTGTTGCCGGGCACGCTTGCTCCAATTTTTGCATAACAATCACTTTGCCTTTTGTAAATTCATCTGCGTATGAACGGCTTTTTTCTTGCGCGGTTTCTTTGGCTTGTTCGTATCCTTTTTCATCCACGCTTACCCCGCGCGCGGCGGCAATTTCGCGCGTGAGTTCCAAGGGGAAACCGTACGTTTCGTGCAAGTGAAACGCGTCCGCGCCGGAAATAGTTTTTGTGCCGGTAGCTAAAATTTCAGCCAGTTTTTCTTCGCCCGTAACGAGCGTTTTTAAGAAGGTTGTTTCTTCTTGTTTAAGTACGTCTTGGATGTGCGCGGCATTTTTATCAATTTCCGGGTACAAGCCCGCAAAGATTTTTTGCACCACGGGCACGAGCGTATATAAATACGGTTTGTCGTTACCCATGAGTTTTGCATAGCGCGCCGCGCGGCGAATTAAGCGGCGCAAAATGTATCCGCGCCCTTCGTTAGACGGCAAAATGCCTTCGGCAATTAAAAAACTGGAACTGCGCGCGTGGTCGGCAATAATGCGTAAAGCGGAATCTTCCTCTTTGGTACTGCCCGAAATATGTAAATCTTTTTTGGCTTGCTCAATTAAAGGAGTAAACAAGTCCGTACCGAACACGTTTTTGGCTCCTTGCATGGCCATACACAAGCGTTCAAGCCCCATGCCGGTATCAATGTTGTTATGCGGCAACGGTTTTAAGGAGCCGTCTTGTTGGCGGTTGTAACTTTCAAACACGATATTCCAAATTTCCACAAACCGCCCGCAATCACACGTAATATCACAATGCGGGTTTTTGCACCCTTTATCGCCAAAATCATAATAGATTTCACTGCACGGGCCGCACGGTCCCGTCGGGCCCATGGTCCAAAAGTTATCGGCTTCGCCGAGTTCAAAAATGCGTTCTTTCGGCACGTATTTAAGCCACGCTTGGTAAGCTTCTTCATCGCGCGGGGCAATACCGCCTTTATAAATACTTACATATAATTTATCGGCGGGCAAACCAAGCACTTGTGTTAAATATTCCCATGCCCACGCAATGGCTTCGTTTTTGAAATAATCGCCAAACGAGAAATTGCCCAACATTTCAAAGAAGGTTAAGTGACGCTCGGTAAATCCGACGCTGTCAATATCCGTCGTGCGTACGCATTTTTGACAAGAAACCGCGTTTTTGAGCGAATTATCAATGCCTAAAAAATTGGCTTTAAATTGCACCATGCCGGCCGACGTAAACAAAAGGGTCGGGTCGGAGTGGGGAACGAGCGAGCTGGACGGAATCGTCGGCAGTCCTTTTTTATTAAAAAATTGTAGATACGAATTTCTGATTTCTGTGCTTGTTTTCATAAAACCTTCTTAAATAAATGTATATATAAAGTATATCAAATACGCGGCCCGCCCCGCGAGCGTACAACGGTATTTGTTATAATAAACAATACGGAGGACGCATGCATAAAATTTTAAGTTATTTATTTATTTGTATTGGTGTATTACTTATCTTTTTTTCACTGATTAGTATGTATAAAGTATTTGTGGACCGCCAACCCGCGGCCCCGGTCGTGCAACTGGCCGATATGAATTTACAAACCCAATACGGCACGATGATTGTGCCCATGCAAAATATAAACACGCTAGCTAATTTGGGTTTATTTGCCCTGTTTATGGCGTTTGTGCTGTCCGTCGGAGCCAAACTGGCCGGGCTTGGTGCAAAAATGCTCAAAAGCGAACGCATCCGCGAGGCATTATTAGAACTTAAACCAACAGAAATACCGTCTGAAGAAAACCTAAAAAATTTATGAAGATACGATTTATTTTAAACCCCGTCAGCGGCAACCGCACCGCCGACACCGAACATTTTGCCCGGTGCATACAGCTCAATTTCCCGGGTGCGGATATGCGGCTAACCAAAGCGGCCGGGCACGCCACCGAACTGGCGCGCGAAGCGGCGGCTGAAAATTTTGACGTCGTGGTGGCTATCGGCGGAGACGGCACCATTAACGAAACGGCCCGCGGGCTTGCGGGTACAAAAACAGCTTTGGCGGTTATTCCGCGCGGATCCGGCAACGGATTTGCACGCGAACTGGGTATGCCGCTTAATTTTGAAGAAGCCGTTGTGTCTTTACAACGCGGCAGTATTGCCCCGTGTGATGTGGGGCGTGCAAACGGCGAATTATTTTTAAACGTGGCGGGCGTTGGGTTAGAGGCCGAAATTGCGTGGCAATTTATGGAGCACGGCAAAACAGGCGCACGCGGCAAGTGGCCGTATTTTAAACTGGGGGCGAAAACAGTTTTCTCGTATAAACCGCCTGTATTTGACGCAGATATTGACGGCCAAAAAACACAACTATCCCCCCTCACGCTTGTATTTGCCAACGGCCGCCAATACGGCAGTAATTTCAAAATTGCACCGCGCGCCAATTTAGGCGACGGGTTATTGGATATGGTAGCCGTCAACAACGTGGCCAAGTGGAAACTTGTGTGTGCGCTGCCCGGGTTTTTTACAGACGGTTGGCGTCCGCTGGGCGTAACAGATACCACCCAAGTTAAACACGTGGTGCTTACGCACGACGGACAATTTCCCTATCACATTGACGGCGAGCCGCGCCAAGCAAACGGCAAATTAGAATTTAGCATAGAACATCACGCATTAAATGTGTTGTTCCCGGAGCGGTAATTATGGCCAGGCGAAAAACCTCTTCCCGAAAACGCTTATCCCCCGGTCAAAAAAAGGCCGAATTTTGGGCATCTGTAATTATTGCCGTTATTTTATTTTTTATGCAACAGCAAGGCAAGCCGCTAACAAAAACCGGGCCGATAGAAGATGAACAGACCTTTGAAAACGTGTCTATCGCGTCCGTTTACGACGGAGACACCTTTAAAATCAATTTAAATTGTTCCTTAGCGGTCTATTGCGAAAAAGTGCCCGTGCGTGTGCGCGGCGTAGATACCGCGGAAATAAAAGGGAAAACCGAGCGTGAAAAAAAACTCGCCCAACAAGCCAAGGCGTTTACTAAAGAATTTTTAAGCGTGGCCCCGGTGTCGCTATCTAACTGCGGGCGCGATAAATATTTCCGCCTACTGTGCGACGTGCAAAACGGGAACGGCCAAGATTTGGCGCGCGAACTGATTAAGCGCGACTACGGCTACTCCTACCAAGGCGGCACGAAAAGCAAAAAGTATCAGTAAGATTATTGATAAGTCCATGCCCGGTGATTGCCTGAAATATGCCCGCTTATGGCGCCCGTTTCCTGTTTACAGACTTGATTGCGCCAATCGGTTGCGTCTGTATTATTATATAGATAGCATACTCGCCGCCCCGGATTTTCTGTCTGCGGAAGATGTTGAGGACGCCGTCCGTAGCCAAAGCCCGTCTTGGTATTGTAACAAACCGTACGAGCCCCGTCCCCATTATAGCCCGTATAACAAAAGCCCCAATCAAAATCATATCTGTTGGCAGAGGAAGAATTAACCGTACCGCCAGCAGGAAGATCAATATCCAATTCTTCAAAACGGTTACTGTATGTGCCGTTTGCTAAGTAGTAAACTTCCTGCGCTTGTGTGATTTTGTCCACAATGGTTTTCAGTTCCACATACCGTGCCTTAGCCACGGATAAACGATACTGCGGCAACGCCACCGCCGCCAATATGCCGATAATGAGTACAACCACTAATAATTCTATTAACGTAAATGCTTGTTTGTTTTTCATACAACCTCCTTTTTATCATTAAATAAAATGTAGCAAAAAAAAAAACGATGTCAAGTTTTATTTTTTCTCTCGCTATATCCCGCATAGAAACCCTGCGGGATGACGAGCGAGAGAATAGAAACCCTGCGGGATGACGAGCGAGAGAAAAATATATACAGAAAGCCCCTTGCCGGATGGGCAGGCAAAAAATAGCCCCAAGAATAATTTTGTGGAAAATTGTTTATCGGTAGCAAGTAACAACGGCACAAACATTTTTTATAAGGTGGAGATCCCCGACAGAAACTTTCGGGGATGACACCTTATTGTTTGTGCCGTTGTACGCGATTATAGAAGATAACATCAGTTGTTAACAAACAGCGCGGCATAAGCGCAAGGACAACACCCGGTTTTCAGTTTTGAGATAGATAGACCTTGCTAGTTGGACCGTAACGTACGGCCACCGGACGGCGCAACGCGCCGCAAGTACGTGAGGTCCAAGGCAAGGCCTAGATGCTCAAAAATGGAAACCAAAACAGCGCGCTCTCATCTGAAGGTCCACGCGTTGCCCCACGTGTTTTCTATATATTCTAGCAGTCCCTTATGCAACAAAACGCGCTTATTGGTGCGGATGCGGTGGAATTTGGACGGATCTTCTTTAGACGGTACTTCTAAAAACACCGTCGTTGTGCCGCGTGTCATATCCAAATAACTTTTGAGTTTTTGTAACGATTCTTTGGTATAGTTGGCAGGCAAACGCACGGTAAATTCTTTGGCGACATTCGCCATCAAATCGGTAATGTTGCTGACGTCTTGCAAATTTAGCTCAATGTTGGCGCTTTCGTCGTCGGTGCGGATATCGCCTAAGAAATTTAAAATCGCGTTAGGAGCTAGCAGCCCCCCCACCTGTTCAAACGTGCGCGAAAACACATTCACGCTTAGCGACCCGGTACAATCTTCAATGACTAATTGCGCCCAATCTTTTTTTGTTTTCTTATTTTGGCGGCGTTTAAATAGCGTAATAATACCCAGTACGTTTAAGCGTCCGGTAGCACGGCCTTCCAAAATATCAACAATGGGGGTGGCGCGCAGTTGGGCTAAATTGGCTTGGTATTTTTCCATGGGGTGTCCGCTGAAGAAAAGCCCCAAAACTTCTTTTTCAAATCCTAATAATTCCGCGCGGCTCATCGGCGCGGCTTGCACCAGTTTAGTTTGTTTGACACTAAGCATGGACGAAAATTCGTCGCCAAATAAACTATCCGTGTTGGTTTGTTGGCGTCCGCGGGAAATGCGGTGGGCAGTTTCTATTACGGAGTCTAAATTGGCCAACCCGTACGCGCGCGTAATACGCGGATCTTGCTGGGGATACACGCTGTCTATCGCGCCGGCTTTAATAAAACTTTCCAACGTTTTTTTGTTAACAACGTCCGCCAGTTCGGCGCGAGTACATACGTCTTCTAAAGACGTATATTTGCCGTGTTCTTTACGTACGCGCGCAATCGCCAAACAGGCCTCCTCGCCTGCATTTTTAATAGCGTTTAACGCGTAGCGGATACATTCTTTTCCGTCTTTTTCTTCCACGGAAAAGTCCGGCTCGGACGCATTGACATCCGGCGGTAAAATCTCAAAACCCAACTTGCGCGCTTCGGCCAAATACGTAACGATTTTGTTTTCTTTATCGTCGGCACCGATAGCGTTGTGTCCAATTTCGTTGGTGAGAGCCGCACACATAAACTCAATAGGGTAGTTGGCTTTTAAATACGCCGTTTGATACGACACAAGCGCATACGCATACGAGTGAGATTTGTTAAACCCGTATCCGGCAAATGCCTTCATCTGTTCATACACGTGGTGGGCAATTTTTTCGGGAATTTTATGTTCCTTGCACCCAGCCATAAATTTCTGGCCGAATTTTTCCATCATGTCAATTTTCTTTTTGCCCATGGCTTTACGTAGCGAATCTGCCTCGCCGGGAGTAAAACCGCCTAAGCGTTTGGAAATTTCCATAATTTGCTCTTGGTAGAGCATACAACCGTACGTATCTTTAAGCGGTTCTTCTAGTAACGGTGTTTCGTAGACGATTTTTTCTTGTCCGCTTTTGCGCCGCACAAACATATCCATCATGCCCGACTCCATCGGCCCCGGGCGGTACAACGCCACCAAGGCAGATAAGTCGCTAAATTGGGTAGGTTGTAATTTTTTGATGAGGTCGCGCATGCCGCCGCCTTCCAACTGAAAGATACCCAATGTTTGGCAGGCACACAGCATATCGTAGGTTTTTTTATCATCTAATGGAATTTTGTTAATATCAAAATCGGGGTTGTGGCGGGCACGGATCATCTTTTCGGCATTGTCAATTACCGTCAGCGTACGTAAGCCCAAAAAGTCCATTTTAAGTAGCCCTAAATTAGAACACGGCTCCCCTTCAAATTGGGTAGTGATAACGTCCTTAGCCCCGCGGGCAAGCGGTACATATTCGGAAACGGCCTCTTTGGTAATCAGCACCCCCGCCGCATGGATACCCGTATGGCGTTTGAGCCCTTCAATTTTGCGCGCCATATCAAAAAGCCGTTTACTCTGCGGGTTGTTGTTTAACTCATTACGCACTTCGTTGATTTCCAATGCTTTTTCCAATGTCATTTTGGGATCGTTGGGAATCATTTTGGCAATGCGGTTGGCGTCGGCCAGCGGGATCTCCAACACGCGCGCAACATCTTTGATAGCCAGTTTGGCTTTCATCGTACCGAACGTAATGATTTGGGAAACTTTATCATTACCGTATTTGCCGCGCACGTAGTCAATGACGCGTTCGCGGCCGGCGTCGGACATATCAATATCCAAGTCAGGCATGCTGATACGGTCCGGGTTTAAAAAGCGTTCAAAAAGCAGTTTATTTTGTATCGGGTCAATGCGGGTAATATCCAAGCTGTACGCCACGAGCGACCCCGCGCCCGAGCCGCGCCCCGGGCCGATCGGGATATCGTGCGCGCGGGCCCAGTTGATAAAATCTTGCACGATGAGAAAGTAGCAATCAAACCCCATGGTAATAATGACGTTAAATTCATACTCTAATTGTTTCCAGTAATTGTCCGGCACGTGGCCGTTCATCTTTTTAGTAAGCCCTTTGCGGCATAAATCTTTGAAATACTCTTGCGAGTTGGGATACTCCGGCGGGATATCAAAATTGGGCAAGATAAACCCGTGTTTGGGAAATTCCAAATTACATTTTTCCGCAATTTCTAAGGTATTTTTGCACGCCTCGGGCGTGTGGGCGAACAAACTGCACATTTCTTCGGGCGACTTAAAATACAACTCGTGCGACATTTTCATCCGGTTAGGGTCGTTGAGCGTTTTGCCGGTAGAAATACAAACGTGCACGTCGTGCGCTTCCCAATCTTCTTTTTTCTCGTAGTGGCAATCGTTCGTGGCGACCACGGGAATACCCGTCATTTTAGCTACGTCTTTTAAAAGCGGCAGCGACTCTACTTCTTCGCGGATACCGTGGTCCATGAGTTCAATATAATAGTTGCCCTTGCCAAAAATACTTTCATATTCTTTAGCAAGCGCACACGCTTTTTCCATACCGCCCGGCTCGCGTACGTATTGCGATAAAAACCCTTTCAAACAGCCCGACATGCACAGTAGCCCGCCTGCGTGCTGGGCTAAAATAGTTTTATCAATGCGCGGATGATAGTAAAACCCGTCCACCCACGCCATGGAGTTTAACTTCATCAAATTAAGATACCCTTCGTGATTGCGGGCCAGTAGGGTAAGGTGTCCGGTGCGCGATTTATCTTTTTCTTTATAATTACCTTCGGTAATATAAAACTCGCACCCGATAATCGGTTTAATACCGGCGTCTTTGGCAGACGCATAAAAATCAAGCACCCCGTACAGGTTACCGTGGTCGGTAATAGCCATGGCAGGGATGCCTTGTTTGGCCAGCCCTTGCAAAAATTGGGACGGTTTATGATTTTCCGACACGCGCAACATACCGTCTAAGAGTGAATATTCGGTATGGTTATGTAGTTGTACAAATTCAGCCATGGTATTTCCTGTTTCGGCCCCGGTTTTAGACGGGAGAGGTTAAAAAAGGTAAAATGTATCTATGAAACATTATAGTAAATTAAACGAAAAAAAGATTTCTTCCCAAACCTTATACAAAGGGGTGTTGGACGTAAAATTAGACGAAGTAAAATTAGTAGACGGCAACAAAAGCGTACGCATTTATTTAAAGCACCGCGGCGCAAGCGGTATTTTGCCTGTGGAAAACGGGTTTGTATATTTGGTGGAACAATTCCGCTACCCGATTGGTCAAACTACGCTGGAAATTCCCGCCGGAAAACGCGAGCCGGGGCAAAATTTTTTGGCCTGTGCGCGCGCGGAACTGAAACAAGAAACGGGACTAAAAGCCAAATCACTCAAAGAAATTTTAGTGTTTCACCCGTGTAATGCTTTTTCCAACGAAGTGCAACATCTTTATGTAGCCACCGGGCTAAGCCGCGGGGACACCGATTTGGACGACGACGAGTTTATTAACGTCAAAAAAATCCCGCTTAAAAAAGCCTATGCGATGATTAAAAACGGCCAAATCACCGACGCCAAAACTATTTTAGCGTTGCAGTGGTATAAGATGAATTGCAAAGCATAAACCGGCTAATCGTTCCACACATAGATGTTCCACACGCCGCTCTCTGTTGATGAAGATTGACGCCGTGTGAAATGTTTACATATTTCGTTGGCAAGCACATTGTCTGTACGGGCATAACACCGCTTACCAACAGATCCTCCGTTATCAAACATAAAATATAAGCGCAAGTTAGTGTTTGCTGTTATACGAGCGTCCCATAAAGCAACCCATACTTTACTAAGTTGGGCACCCCATCCGACGCCTGAATAAAAATAAGTTCCGCTAATAGTACCCGTCAAACCAATATCCAACTCGCTCCAATCGGTGGTATATCGTCCGTTAGCTAAATAATACCGTTCCTCGGCTTGTTTGACAGAATTGCCTAAGGTAATTAATTGTGTCATACGCGCTTTGGCAACGGCAAATTTATATTGCGGCAACGCCACCGCGGCTAAAATACCGATGATTAAAACTACCACTAATAATTCAATGAGCGTAAAACCTTTATGTAGGTCAGGTTTCACCTGACAATGTTTCGGCAGAAACATCTTTCCTTGTTTGATGTCAGGCATAGCCTGACCTACAACGGCTTTAAAACAATGCTCTTTTTTCATACGACCTCCTTTGTTCCATTAAATAAAATGTAGCAAAAAAAAAAACGATGTCAACCCCCCTGTTTTATTTTGCAGCACAGCAAAAAAGACCTCCGTTTGGAGGTCTTTTTCAAAAAGATAAAAAGTTATTTGTTACGGAATTGTATATTCTATATCCCGCACGCTCCCGCGCCGCCGTTCAATAAGGATAATCACCAAATCTCCGCTTTGCCAAGGCACCTCATCAAGCAACCATTCCACATGTTCATCGGAATACACTTGATCCCATCCGTTGAGTTGTTTTTCAAACAACAGTCTGTTCTCGCCGTATACCTGTATAGCCGCTACGCGTTCTTCCCAATCTAATTGCCCCACTTCCTGTCCGAAGATTTTTACCGGGCGGGTCAATGCCGCCAATTTTTCCCCGTGTAACTGCCGGTCAAGCAACGGTAACGTTTCTGAGAGATTGACCGCAAAACTACGGTTCTTTTCCGGCTCTGCGGCTATGCCGCAACTGCCCACGTGTACACCCACCACTTTCCAGCGGTTAGCTTGTAATTGTAACACCGGCGAACCGCAATAGCCGCTAAATCCAAACGGCTCGTCGGGATTTTCTTGCGCAAGGGCAGGGCGCGTGCCGATTAAATCCCACTGCCCAGCTGACAAAAACCGCCGCTCCATAGGTAAAATATCGCGGTGTTTCCAAAGTCCTTCGGTATATCCGAGCGAAAAAGCAGGTAATTTTAAATCTGGCGCGGCCCAGGTAAACGGTTTGGCTCCCCCGCGCAACGCCTCTGGCGGCAACGCGGCTAAAGCAACATCCGCCGAGTGAATACCCCGCTGTCCACCTGCGGCAATTTTGACTTTAAATTCCAAAGGGGTACCTTGCTCATTAAATACTTCCGCTACTACGGTATTGCCTACGCGGCCTCCTACGTGGCGGGCCGTAGCTATGTAGGGAACATTATTTAACATCACTAAAAAACCCGTTCCCATCACTTCGCCGCCTTTTTTGGACTTTATCTGCACTAAGCCGCGTTGAGCCGATTGAAATAAATAATTTTGGGAAAAATTCTGCTGCGCGGCCCGATAAATAGGCCGCATCGCTTTTACGTTTAAAAGTTCCACTGTTTCCGGTGCCCACGAAGCAGAAAACGCATCTATGCGCCCTCCCTTGGGAAACTTAATCCCCCTAAAAATCTGCGCATGGGAGGACACAGCAGCCAGTAATAAACTAATGCTTACAATCAAAAAACGTTTCATATAATATAGTATGCTGTTTTTTAGGACGTAAAAAAAGAGTCAAAGGCCCTAGTGTGCGCTAGGACCTTTGACCTAATTGGTGCGGCGCAAGTTACGCCAGAATTTTTTGCGCTTCGCTGATGAGCTCTTGCAAGTGGTGTTCGTCCGTAAATGTTTCGGCGTAGACTTTTAAAATATTTTCCGTGCCGCTCGGGCGCACCAAAAACCATGAGTTTTCCAAATAGACTTTAAGGCCGTCCGTATCGCGCACGCGGGTTACTTTTTCGCCCGCGACGTGCGTGGCCGTAAAGTCGGCCGCCTTCATGGCTTTGACTTTTTGTTTGGTGGCGGCGTCGGTCGGGATATCCACGCGCGTGTAGTGCGAAACGCCGTATTTTTTTGTCAGACCTTGATAAAGCGCAGCAATATCGCCCTCACTTGCTTGAATTTCCATTAAAAGACACACGGCAAACATGCCGTCCTTTTCCGTCGTCCAACCGCTAACCGACATCCCGGCACTTTCTTCGCCCGCGAGCACATAGCGGCCTTTATCTAACCCGTCTACAAAGTATTTAAAACCGACGTTGACTTCATCCAATTCTAACTTGTGATCGGCGGCGATACGGTCCAAAAGGGCCGTCGTGCCCAGCGTGCGTCCAATAGCCGTAGCCCCCGCCACCCGTTGGTGACGCACCAAATAATCGGCCATCACACAAAGGGCGTGATTGGGCGCAATCAAACCGCCTTTGGAAGTGGCACAACCGAAACGGTCCGCGTCCGGATCGCTCGCACCGGCAAAAGAATAAGAGCCGTTTTGCACGAGTTCTATAAGCGGTTTCATCGGATATTTAGACGACGGGTCCATACGGATTTTTCCGTCGTGGTCTAGCGGGATAAAATAAAACGTCGGGTCTTGCACTTCGCTCACAATATCTACATTGGTAAGACCGTATTTTTCTTTAATCGCCCGGTAAAAAGGCAAGCTCGTGCCACCTAGCGGATGAATGGCAAATTTGCACGGGGCAGCAGCAATTTTTTTAAAATCAATTTTTTTACCTAACGCTTCCACATACGGCGTAATCACATCGGCTGTTTTAACAAGTCCTTTAGCACGGGCCTGATCAAGGGGCATCGTTTTAATTGCTTGCGGATCGGCCATATATTCGTTGGCGTATTTTTCAATTTGCGCCGTTAATTTCCCGTCGGCAGGACCGCCGTTAGACGGGTTGTATTTAAGCCCCATTTCCTGCGGCGGATTGTGGCTCGCCGTTCCGTTCAAACACGCACACGCGCGCCCACTGCGAATTTCAAACGAGAAAACAGGCGTCGGCACGGGAATCTCCGGCAAAATAACCGTAAGTCCGTTGGCGGTTAGCACTTCGGCACACAGCGTGGCCGTATCGCGCGACATTAGCCGCGTATCGCCGCCGACCAAAATCGGCCCGGTAATATGATTTTCCAAATGGATACGCGCAACAGCTTGTGCAATTGCTTTAGCATGCAACGCACAAAATCCTTCCCCCAGCGTTCCGCGGTGACCCGATGTTCCAAATTTTACAGGCACAGGTGTTTGGTCCGGCTCGTAGAAAGCACGGCGTAAAGATTGCGTATCAATTTTTTGCGTTGTAAGCGTTCCGGCCAATTCGCTAACCATAAATCTTCTCCTTAAAATGAACGGACATCTTGCACTTGCGTGCGTCTTTTTCTATCATATTATATATCTTTAAAATTTACAAATGGAGCCAGTATGAAAAAACTATTATCTGTTGTAGCCAGCTTATTTATCTTGCCCGTCGTCGCGTTTGCCTCTACCAACATTTCCGACGACTTCCGCGATCACTACACCGCTAATTCTAATCTGTCGGCGTACAATAAAGACATCAACACCTTAATCGGGTTAAATGATTTCCACACCGGGAAAGCTACCTCGTTCCCCGGGTTTGACATTGGGGCAACCTTTGGCGGCGTGAAAGTAGGAAGCAAAAACGATATCTCTTCCGAAGATTATATGTTCACCCCTTTTATTACCGCAGAAACTTTAGTGCCAGTTATTAACACGACCGTCGCATTACGCGGCAGCGCGTTTAACGGGTTTGAATCTATCGGCGTCGGGCTTAAATACGACTACAATGTATTGGAACTTTTTGACGTAACATTAGCCGGTTTCTACGACCGCGCCAAAACCGATTGGTACACGACGGACCACTTATCATTTTCCGCGGTGGCCTCCGCTACGGTGCTGTTTTTAACCCCGTATTTGGGCGTCGGTTACGACTACGGCGATTTATCTACCCGCAAAATGGCAACCAACCGCTCCACGTCCGATCAAGCGGCCCGTTGGACGGCCGGCTTGCGTGTCAGCCCGTTGCCGTTGTTCTATGTGTTTGGTGCGTATACCCAAACCGCCAGCAACGCAGGTTTTCAAGCCGGAGTTGGGCTTAATTTCTAACTAAACCATGGACTATAAGCAAGAACTCAAAAACTTTTTCGGCGAGCATTGTTTAATTGACGAGCCGATGTCTTGCCATACCACCTATCGCACCGGAGGGCCGGCGGAGGCGTATGTGTATCCGGCCACGCCGGAAGAGTGGAGTTTTGTGCTCAAATTGTCCGCTACGTACAATATCCCTTTGCATATTATCGGGTTTGGGTCTAATATTTTAGTCGGCTCCAAAGGCATGCTGGGCATAGTGTGTTCCACCAAACGCATGCAACAAATTTCCACCGAAGGCGAACACATCAAAGCCCAAGCCGGAGCTGCCCTGGACAAAGTGTGCGAAATTGCTTGCCACGCGGGTCTAGCCGGCATGGAAAAACTATCCGGCATCCCGGGCAGTATCGGCGGAGCGGTGTATATGAACGCGGGAGCGTTTGGGCAAGAAACATTTGACACACTGGCGTATTTTGACGTGATTGATAAGCAAGGCCGCCCGGCAACTATTTTGAAAGAAGATATCAAATACGCTTACCGCCACGTAGAAGGAATAGAAAATTATATCGTGTTGTCGGCCGGATTTAAATTAACAAAAGCCGATTTTACACAACTGACCGAAACGCGCAATACTATTTTACACAAACGCATTGAAAAACAGCCGTTGGAATTTCCCAGCGCGGGCAGTGTATTTAAACGTCCGGCTAACGATTACGCCTCGCGGTTGATTGACGACACGGGATTGCGTGGTTTGTCGGTAGGTGGGGCCAAAGTATCTGAAAAACACGCCGGGTTTATCGTAAATTTCAATCACGCCACGCCGGAAGATATCCGCGAACTGATGCAGCAAGTACGCCAAAAAGTAAAAGAAAAACACGGCGTAGAATTGGAACTGGAACAAATTTTGTGGGGCGAATTTGAATAATATTTTCCGTCGGCATTTACGGAAAAGTTGACGCACGGCCCCGTTGTAAGATATAATATAAATATCCAATGATTTATGTTGTTTGGAGTCGTGGTGTAGCCTGGTTAACACGCTGCCCTGTCAAGGCAGAGACCGCGAGTTCGAATCTCGTCGACTCCGTATGAATTTAAAAACCCGCCTTGTGCGGGTTTTTAAATTTATGGGGAGTATCGAGCGGCATAAACTGCTTTATGCCGCGTCGAGATTCGAAGCCCGGAGCGATGTTTTTGTTTGAGCGTGCGTAAGCCGCGAAAGGCAAAAACCGCGAGGGCGGTTCCGGGCGCAATTCCCGTCAGGGAATTGACGCAGGACGAACTCTCGTCGACTCCGTAAAATTTAAAAGTCCCCGGATGGGGGCTTTTTAATTTTGTGGAGTATCGAGCAATACCAACTGCTTGGTATTGCGTCGAGATTCGAAAGGCGGACCCTTATGCGAGTTTGAGTGCGGGCCGTATCCGCACGAAAGGCGAGCATGGGGAGCCGGGGGCGCGAGCGCGTAGCGTCAGCGAAGCGACTTGTGCCCGAATTCTCGTCGACTCCGTATGAATTTGAAACCCGCCTTGAGCGGGTTTTTTTGTTTCCCTACATTTACAGTTTTCCTCCCTATATCTCTCGTTTTTGCTTCATTCAACCTCTGTGCATTCTTTATACATCAACAAATTTTGCTTGACAAATCAAAAAAAAAAACGATAATAAAGGGACGGAAAAAATAGGAGCAAACAATATGAAAAACAACCAAGCATTTACACTCATTGAATTGTTAGTCGTCGTGCTCATTATCGGCATTTTAGCGGCGGTAGCTTTGCCCAAATACGAACAGGCCGTTGCCAAAAGCCGCTTTGTACAGTTGCAGACTATCGGTAACGCTATTGCCACCAGCCAAGAAGCGTATTATTTGGCTAACGGCGAATATGCCACCAGCTTTGACCAACTGGATATTTTACCCAACGGTACATTGGGATATTCCGCGGGCAATAATCGCTTGATTACTATATCCAATGTACGGTGTTTCTTTGACGGAGATTATCCGCATATTGTTTGCTACTGGAAACTGGGTACCGATAATAATGATTTAAGTCATTCGCAACTCAGCAAGTCCAAGGTGCCTCCCATGGATGTTTGGTATGGCACATCCGGAACCATTATCAGACGGTGTATCGGTATGACAGACGAACAACGAAAAACCTGTTTATCTTTGGGTGGAACGCTCATTGATGACGGAAATAATCGTTATTTTGTCCTTCCCTAAAATCTAACCCTTTTTCGCACTCTAGCGCAGACGTGCGAAGTGATATACTATGTTGCGCGGGCGAACGTACCGCGCACATCTTACCTGTATTATAGGGGGTATATTATGGGAATGACAGGACGGAAAATTGTAGCGTGCGCCGGATTGGACGTAAACGAAGTAGTGCGGCTACTCAATCAAGCTTTTAGTGATGAGTGGTTGGCCTATTACCAATACTGGGCCGGTGCGCAAATTGCCAGCGGCATTATGGCCCCGGTACTTCGGCCGGAACTGGAAGAACACGCCAAAGAGGAGTTAGACCACGCGCAAAAACTCGCCAAACGCATTATTGAACTGGGCGGCACGCCGGTGCTCAGTCCGGCAGAGTGGTACAAACAAAGCACGTGCGGCTATTTGGAGCCGAAAAATCACGAGGCATCCAACATCCTCAAGCAAAACTTACAGGGCGAACGCTGTGCCATAGAAGTATATAATAAACTACTTAAATATGTATTTGGTAAAGACCTGATTACATCTCATATCGTCCGCCAAATCTTGCAAGAAGAAATTGAACACGAACAAGAATTGGAAGATTTAGCCGCCGATTACGAAGTAGTACTACCTAACATCGCGTGCAAATGTAAGAAAAAATAAATCAGCTATTGCAAAAACAGCCCCCGGAGTTGTCCGGGGGCTGTTTTATGTAAACTATTATCTCTATTCATGTGCACCGTGGGCACGTAAATACTCGGCAATTTCCGGTTTGTTTACGGCCAGTTGAAGCGGTGTTTGCGGACGGTTATTTTTGGCATTTACATCAGCCCCGGCTTCCACCAAGGCACGTACTACCTCTATCCGGCCCGATGATTCCACCACCTCATGCAGGGGAGTTTGACGCTCCGTCGCATCTGCCAAATTCGGGTCGGCCCCCGCCGCAAGCAGTGTTTCCGTCATCATCAAATCGCCTTTGCGTGCCGCAATAAATAAGGACGTCTGCCCAAAACCAAAAGGATCTGTCGTGTTCACATCAATCCCCGTTTCCAAAAGTGTTTTAACAATGTCCACCTGCCCTTTTTCTACGGCGTAGCGCATGAGCGTTTTTTGCTCTTTTTCGGGAAGTGTCTGTCCTTGCGCAAGCAAGCGGACCACCTCTGTCCGGCCCGTATTAACCGCCGTCTGCAACGCCAAACTACGGTTTTGGGTAATGCCGTTTTCTAACAACATACGGACAACCGCCGCATTCCCTCCGGCGGCGGCCCAAGGGAGCAGATACTCTTTTTCCTGTGCGGAAAGTCTGCCTTGTGCAAGTGCATCCGTTACAGGTTCCGCTTGGCCCGCATACGCTAGCAAAACGACCCCCGAAACATCGTTAGGAATTACCATGCCTTTGGCCAATAACGCCGCGATCACTTCCGCCCCTCCATATTGCAACGCCGTAAGCCATGTTTGTTCGTAATTCGGGTCGCCGCCGCATTGGGATAATAATTCGGAAACCTTTTGAACATCATTTTCAAAAATAGCTTGTTTAAGCGGAGTCCACCCGTGTTCATGGGCCGTATTTACGTCCGGCGGGCACACGGGTTGTCCGGCCGGTATTTCCGACGGACGAGGCGCCGTATCTGTTGGCGTTTTTTTAGGCATTACCGCCACAGGGGCAGTTACCGGTTGCGCCGGTTGTGGTAAGGTTAAATATCCCCGCAAACCAATCACCGCTAAAATGACGATCACTAACAGCACCGGCTGTCTGCGCGTCCAACACAAAAACAACGCCAAAAACAACAAAATACCCAACAGCATGATACTGCCGATAAACGGCAAAACCGCAAAAACAGATTTAAAAAGAACGCACAAGGCGCAAAAAACGATAATAAAAAACCACATCTTTATCCTCCTTATAAATACAGTTATTTACTATATAAAATTGCCGAGACCGTGTCAAAAAGTTACGGTCAAAAAAAACTTGCACTTTTTAGGACGGATGTTTATAATATAGGTAGTCTTTCAATTATTTTTTTACAAGGAGAAAAACATGTGGTACGGAATTAGCTCCCTACGCTGTTTTGAACAGTACGCGCTGTTTGGCGTGCTTTTGATTGCGGTGTTGGGGTTGTTGTACGCGCTATTTTTGCGCAAGCAAGTAATGAGTGAAGATACCGGCACCCCGGAAATGGTTAAAGTATGGAGTGCTATTGAAGAAGGGGCAAATGCCTATCTGAAACGTCAGCTAAAAACGATTTTGCCGTTAATCGGTTTACTGACCGTTTGTTTGTTTTTATCTGTTTACATCGTTCCTGTGTCGCAAGACTCCATGGAACGCTTTGCGGGTTTATCCGCCGACAAAGTAAAACTCATTGCCGCTTTCGGGCGTGCGGGTGCGTTTATTTTGGGTGCGGTGTTTTCGCTGCTCGTCGGTCAACTGGGTATGCGTATTGCCGTGGACGCCAACGTGCGTGTAGCCGCGGCCTCTAAACGCAGTTTTGGCGACGCGTTACGTATTGCGTACCGCGCCGGCACGGTAACCGGTATGCTTACCGACGGGCTCGGGCTTTTCGGCGGAACGATTATTTTTATCATTTTCGGTATTGCCGCGCCGGATGCTTTGTTAGGTTTCGGTTTTGGCGGCACGCTGCTTGCGCTTTTTATGCGTGTGGGCGGCGGTATTTATACCAAAGCCGCGGACGTTGGTGCCGACCTCGTGGGCAAAGTGGAAGCCGGCATCCCGGAAGATGACCCGCGCAACCCCGCCGTAGTAGCCGATCTCGTGGGCGACAACGTAGGCGACTGCGCCGGTATGGCAGCCGATATTTTTGAATCGTATGAAGTGACGATCGTGTCCGGCTTAATTTTAGGTATTGCGTTGTGGCGCATTACCGGCCACCACGAATGGATTGTCTATCCGCTTTTGGTACGCGGTATCGGCGTGCTGTGCTCTATCATCGGCACGTACGCGGTGAAAGATTCCAAACGCACCGCGGGTAACGCGATGAAAGCTATTTTCAAAGGGTACTCCATTTCCGCCGCGATTTCCGTGGCGATTTTCGGCGTGCTCGCTTACTTCTATATGGCCAACGTGCCCGGCGGTTGGTGGCGTCCGTTTGCGGCTACAACTATCGGTATTTTGCTCGCAATCTGCATTGACCGCTTGACCGAATATTTTACCGGCACCGAAGGCAAACCGGTACAAGAAATTAAAAAAGCAACGGCTACCGGCTCGGCCACGACGATTTTGTCGGGTATTGCCGTCGGTTTTGAAAGTGCCGTGTGGACGACCTTAGTGATTGCAGCGTCTATCTTCTTGTCCGTAGTCGTGTTCGGCACGATTGACGGTTTAAGCCCGGTAGAGAAATTTAACTTTATTCTCTACGGTGTAGCCATGACGGGTATCGGTATGCTCACGCTGACCGGTAACAACGTGGCCATGGACTCGTTCGGCCCGATTGCCGATAACGCCAACGGTATCGGCGAAATGAGCTGGCACGGTCACGACGACGAAGAAACGAAAAAAGCCCGCCAAATTATGGCTGATTTAGACGGCGTAGGCAACACCACTAAAGCCATTACCAAAGGCGTGGCGATTGGGTCTGCCGTGATTGCCGCGGTTTCTTTGTTTGCCTCTTACATGGTAGACGTCAGCAACGTCCAACGCCTCTTAAATGATGCGTGGGCCGCCGCGGGCGATAGCAAGGCCTTGGAACTTTTGTCTAACGTAGGCATTGTGGTTTCCAACCCGGTTGTATTTGTGGGGATGCTTATCGGTGGGGCTCTGCCGTGGTTGTTCTCGTCGTTTGCCATTAACGCCGTCAGCCGCGCCGCTGCTTTAATTGTGCAGGAAGTGCGCCGCCAATTTAAAGGGGGCGTCTTGGAAGGCAAAGCCAAACCCGATTATACCCGCGCGGTTAATATCTCTACGGTAGCCGCGCAAAAAGAATTGGTCATTTTGGCGTTACTGGGTATTGTTTCGCCGATTATCGTCGGTTTAGCGTTTGGCGTGGAAGCGTTAGGCGGTTTCTTGGCCGGAATTATCGTTTCCGGGCAACTCCTAGCGGTGTTTATGTCTAACGCGGGCGGTGCGTGGGATAACGCCAAAAAAGTGGTGGAAGATGAGCCCTCTGATATTGCCGCCAACACCGGTAAAGGGTCCGAACGCCACAAAGCCAGCGTAGTGGGCGACACGGTGGGCGACCCCTTAAAAGACACCGCCGGGCCGGCTGTCAACCCGCTTATTAAAGTAGTGAACATGGTAGCCGTGATCGTTGCGCCTATCATTGTAAACTACCACAACGACTTTACCCCCTTAGGCAAACTGGGTTGGGTGGTTGTAATTGCGCTCTTGGCGGTTTTAAGTTGGGCGATTTTATCCAGCAAAAAACCGGCACAAGACGTAACGAAATAATAGTAAGTTTTACCAAAAGAACCCCGCTCTTAGGAGCGGGGTTCTTTGTTTACCCTATACACATTTAGTAATCCCACCCGTAGGTATTATCACCCCAACTGGCAGGATAAGGATCGTTTGTATCACTTTTGCAAATTTGGTAATTGATATCAGACGTAGCCGGTTTACCGGAAAGGCCGGTAGCCAAACAAAAAGTTTTTCCATGCGCGTAAGAACTATTTTGATAGTCAACGTAATAAGATAAATATCTGTTGGGTAACACACAATACACCGATGCGCGCTGGGTCGCCTGATTTGCCGACATTGTGCAACTGCCCCAAGAAAACCCGACCATATGGTTATGGTCATCTACCCATGTGGTCGGAAGATCCAGAGACAGTTGGGTATAGTCGTCTGTATAAGCACCATTGGCTAAATAATAAACCTCCTCCGCATCGGCAATTTTCCGGGCCATGATTTTAGCTTGAACAAAACGGCTTTTCCATACCGCTTTTTGATATTGCGGCAACGCCACCGCCGCCAAAATGCCGATGATTAAAACCACCACCAATAATTCTATAAGCGTAAATGCTTTGTTGTTTTTCATACAACCTCCTTTTTATCATTAAATAAAATGTAGCAAAAAAAAAAAGATGTCAACCCCCCCTTGCCGGGGGCAGGCATTTTGGGAGTCAACTTTCACTTAATTAGAGCCACACTGTTTGTGCAGTGTTGCTCTGTATTTTATTTTTCCGACGGAAAATTTACAAATAACCCGGCCCACACAAGCGACGGTTTTTTGTTGTGTTTTATGCTATGATATAGGTATGACTTTAATTCTTTCTTTTATTATTGCCGGATGTGTAGTGGGGCTAGTGGCCTCCACCCGTTCCCGCACGGCCGATCTGGCACGTATTGCCCGGGCTAACGGGTGTGCTTTTGATAAACGCAAAGACACCGTTACCACCCAATTAACTGCCGGACGCTTAGAGTTTTTTACGCAATACTTTCATCAGTATAACAACGTATTTACTTGCTCGGACAACGTAGCTTTTATCCGCTGGGCCGACGATACCATTTATAAAGATGAAAATGCCAAAAACAAATTGCAACACATTACCATTTTTACGGCAGAACTTAAAAAACGGCAATTCCCGTTATTAAAAGCGGCTCCTTTGTCGTCGCCGTTTGCGCGCTCGCAACATATGCTGATGAAAACAAATATCCCCGCCATTGATACACGTTACCGCCTGCATGCGCCAAGCCAAGCATCGGGCATTTTATTTACGCCCATGATTATCGGACTTTTTAAAACGCAACCGAATATTTATTTGGAACTCAACGAAAACGCCCTTATCTACCACGAACACCGCTTGATTCCGGTAGAGGAGATGGAATCGTTCCGTTTCCGTGCGTTGCAAATTTTAGGGGAGTTGGAAAAATTAGTGGAAAAATTAGACCGCGAAACCAATGACAGTTCCTCCACTCCCGTCGTTACGGACGCCGCCCCTGACGTACGCGCAACCGCTATGTTGCAACAATTTGCCGCGCAAGACACGCCGACCAGCACCAATACACCCATGTGGCGCGGAATATGGTTTGTGATACTCGTGCTGATTTTCTTTGGAGTCAGTTTCCTCTCGTGGTTTGCCTTACGCAACTGGGTAGGAAGATAAAATTTGCATATTAAGTGAAACCGGGGCGAAACTTTTTATTTCGCCCCGGTTTTTCTACGGCATAGTGTAGTTACGGAAAGCAACCCCTCCCGGCAAAAAGGTGCCTTTCCAAATTTGCGTGCAATACGCCCCATCCGCTTGTGCAAAACTCATCGCTCCTTGCACCATTTCATGGCAACGAGATCTATCTTGGGCAATTCCGTTACTTGTTAAAGCCCAGCGCGAAAACCCGCCCCCTTTATACTTGCCCGAAATCCGACCCATAAATAGCGATATATTACTATCATTATCTTTGTACAATTGCAACGACCAATCTCCGTTAGAACGTACATCTAACACGTGATTTTCATCTGCCGTATACCATTGGGTAGTACCTGTCCAATCGGGCATTTCTATATCCAAGTCATCAAAACTGGCAGGATAGGTACCCGCTGCCATCCAATACCGTTGCACGGCTTGCTCCGCCGATTTGAGAAGAACTAATGCCTGCGTACCACGTGATTTCTCCACCGCCGTTGTATATTGCGGCAACGCCACCGCCGCCAATATACCGATGATTAACACGACGACTAATAATTCAATAAGCGTAAATGCGTTGCCGTTATTAAATAAAGACCTGTCATCCCGGAAATTTGTAATCCGGGATCTTCTGATTTCCTCTCGCTCGTTAACCATCCCATCAGAAACAAAAATACGAAGATGCCGGATAAAAACCTTCCGGCATGACAGACTTTTTTTATTTTCTTTTTCCATAAAAACCTCCTTTGTTTCATTTAATAAAATGTAGCAAAAAAAAAAACGATGTCAAGTAAAATTTTTTATAACCGTTTTTTTCTATAATATAAGTATGTCTGCAACACAGGATGTTATCGTAGCCAAACGGGCGGGGTTTTGCCCCGGGGTCAAACGCGCCATTGAAAAAGTGCTGGAATTAGAGGCCGCGGGCAAAAAGCCCGTTTATACCATTGGGCCTTTAATTCACAACAAACAAGTGACGGACATGCTCTGCGCCAAACAAATTACCGCCATTGATTCGCCCGACCAAGCTACCGACAAATCCGGTGTACTTGTGATCCGTGCGCACGGTATTACACCGCAATTTCAACAGGAAATTGAATCGTGCGGTATGACGGTGGAAGACGCTACGTGTCCGCTTGTAAAACACGCGCAAAACATCATTGATAAATTTGCCAAGCAAGGATATCATACGGTAATTGTGGGCGACGGCGACCATGCAGAAGTAATCGGACTTATGGGATATACGCAAGGGCGCGGCACGGTTGTTTCCGGGCCGGAAGAAGCCAAAAATTTGCCGCATTTTGATAAAGTTAATGTGGTATCCCAAACCACCCAAAAAGAAAGTGTCTTTTACGAAACCGCCGAAGAAATCAAAAAACGAGCGGACATTTGCCAAATTTCAAACACGATTTGCCAGCCAACCAAAGAACGACAAAAAGAAACCATTGAGTGCGCACAAAGTGCCGATTTAGTAATTGTAGTAGGCGGCAAACACAGCGCGAACACCGCCCGCTTGGCGCTACTATGTAAAGAACTTTCTTCCGCTGTTGCGCATGTGGAAACGGAAACAGAACTGGACGAAAACCAAATTTTACAAGCTAAAAAAATTTTTATTACAGCCGGTGCTTCCACGCCCGAGTGGGTCATTGACCGCGTCGTGGACCGCGTGCGTCAGTTGCGCCGCCAAGCACCTAAGGGGGATAAATGACAATTAAACGTATCGGAATTTTAACAGCCGGAGGAGATTGCCCCGGTTTAAACGCCGTCGTTCGTGCGGCCAGCAAAAATGCGCTGAGCCACGGGATAGAAGTGTTAGGTTTTAAAAACGGTTTTGACGGACTTGTTCGCAACGAGTTTATTAAAATATCCGGCGATACCGTCTCCGGCATTTTGACGTTGGGCGGTACAATTTTGGGATCCAGCAACCTCGCTAACCCGTTTAACTACACGTTGCCGCCGTTTGGCACGCCGGAAAAACCGCGTGATTTATCTTCCGTAGTCATGCACAATTTTAAAGAAAATATGTTGGATGCTTTAATTACGATCGGCGGCGACGGCACACTTCACATGTCGCAAAAGTTTGTGGAAATGGGGATGCCCATTGTGGCTGTGCCCAAAACGATTGATAACGATTTGTCTGCTACCGATCAGACGTTCGGGTTTGACTCTGCCTTGCACATCGCCACGGAAGCCATTGACCGCTTACACACCACCGCCCAAAGCCACCACCGCGTGATGATTGTGGAAACCATGGGCCGTTATGCGGGTTGGATTGCCTTGCGCTCCGCTATCGCGGGCGGGGGCGACATTGTGCTCATCCCGGAAATTCCGTATAACGACGACGTAATCGTTAATTACATCCAAAACCGCAAAGCCAAGGGTAAAAATTTCAGTATCGTTGTCGCCGCCGAAGGCGCGAAAAACGAACAAGGCGAACAAGCCATTGCGCGCACGGTAGCGGGCAGTACAGACGCTATCCGTTTAGGCGGTATTGCTAATAAATTAAGCGATATGATTGAGAGCAAAACCGGCATTGAATCGCGCGCGTGCGTACTGGGCCACACCCAACGCGGCGGCACACCAACGGCGTTTGACCGCTGGCTCTCTACGCTCTACGGCTCAAAAGCCATGGATATGATTTTGGAAGGCAAGTTTGGTTACATGGCGGCTTTTCACAACTTCGGTATGGACGAAGTAAAAATTGCCGATGCAATTGCTAACTTAAAACGCGTAGACCCGCACGGGGCGGAAGTTAAAGCTGCGTTGGAAGTGGGCATGAGTTTCGGCTCGCGCGAAATCGGTTAAGAGGTGTTTTTATGAATGAAAATAATTTAGATATGATTTACGGGATTCACCCGGTACAAGAGGCCTTACGCAGTAAAAAACGCAACGTCACCCAACTGTACGTGTCCGACAGTAAAGCCGGGCACCGCGCCGTAGAAGATATTATCCGGCTGGCCAAACGCGCTAACGTAAAAATTGACCGCATTGATAACAAAACATTGGACCGCTTAACCCGCAACGCCAATCACCAAGGCATTATGGCTAAAATTCAGCCGGTGCGTTTGATGAAATTATCCAATGCTATTTACGAATCCGACGGAAACAAAAAAGATTTATGGCTCGCCGTGGACGAAATGACCGACCCGCAAAATTTGGGCGCAATCATCCGCAGTGCGGCGTGTTTGGGTTTTTCTACCATTATCTTGCCCAACCGCCGGACCGTCGGCATCACGCCCGCTGTGTATAAAGTAGCGTGCGGGGCTATTGAAAACGTCAACATTGTGGAAGTAGCCAACTTGTCTGCCGCTTTAAATGACCTCAAAGAAGAGGGCTTTTGGATCTACGGTGCGGATATGGCCGGCAAACCTATCCATAAAGTGCAATACAATTCACCTGCGGTATTGGTAATCGGCTCCGAGGGGTTTGGCATCCGCGAAAAAACCGCCGAAAATTGCGACGAGATTGTTTCCATTGAGCAGAAACAATTAGGCGGAGTGGATAGTTTAAATGCGTCTGCCGCCGCCAGTATCATCATGTACGACATGATGGCCAAAGTGCAACTGCGTTAGGTGGTACTTTTAGGAGTTGTAAGAATAATAGCATTTTGTTTCCGAGCAAGAACTATTGGCTCCGGTTTCGTTTTGGCATAATTTATTAAACATATCGTTTGTATTAGTACTGTTTGTGGAACAAAGGCTATACTCCCCCGAATTATCCCGTTCGTAAAATATCCATTTGCCAAAGATGACTTTTCCGCATTCAGCGCGGTTGTTCGCCCCAAAATATATTTCACATCGGGTTCCGTCTCTAAAATAGAGATAAAAAGAATGCATGTTTTTTTGTTCTCGCGTGATAGCAAAATCAATATCTAATTCAGCCAATTCCTCGGCGTACGTCCCGTTAGTCAAATGATACCTTTGTTGGGCCTGTGCTAAAGTACGTGCGCGATCTTTGAGTGTACTGTATTGTGATTTTAAAATTGTTTTCTGATATTGCGGCAACGCCACCGCCGCTAAAATACCGATAATCAGTACAACCACCAATAATTCAATTAACGTAAATGCTTTTGTGTCTAAACAGCCCAACAAACGACTTTCTTTTTTCATACATATCCCTCCATTGAGTTTATGTCTTTCTAAATTAAATCAAAAAAAAAAACAAAGTCAATAGGCAAGATTCTTCTTTTTGAATCAAAAAGGATAAATTCAAACAGTTGTTTGAATTTTTACCCTCGTTTTTTATATAATTTAAGTATGAAAGATACACGCCAAAAAATTCTCCGTGCCGCCACACGCCTGTTTGCCCAAAAAGGTTTTTCGGGCACGTCCGTGCGGGATATTGTCAACGCGGCACGGGTAAACGTATCGGCTATCCGTTATTATTTTGGCGATAAACGCAAGCTATACAAAGAAACTTTACAATTTTTGGCAGAAGAACACCGCCGCAAATCATGGGGAAAAAATATTCCGCTCCCGACGGAAAAAGATGTGCGTAATTATTCGCGCGAGCAAGCTTTAAAATTATTGCGGCACATGTTAGATTATTTATTGGAGTGCGGGCTGAGCAACCGCGATTTGCCGTTGGAGCGCATTTTTACACGGGTGGAATTGGAGTCTGCCCCTATGCGCAAAATGCTTTTATCGCACTTGGCTCCGTATCAAGAATTGCCCCACTTGTTACTTGTTAAACTGACCGGCTTGCCCGCCAGATCGCCCGAGTTGTTAGTGGTAGCTCATAGCATTTTCGGGCAAGTAATGCTCTCCGAGTGCCACCGACTGGTTATTTTGAACAAATTAGGAATTTCTCATATTTCCCCCTCGCTTCGCCAACAAATCAAAGATGTCGTTTGGCATCATACCTTGGCTATTTTAAATTCGTATCAAAAAGGAAAAGAAACAAAATGAAAAAATATCTGTTCTTAGCTGCGTTATGCAGTTTGACGTTGCCCGCCGCGGCATTAGACCCGTTGGGCGCCTATCTCGTACGTCCGCCGCAGGGGTGCGTGGATAAAGACGTAACCACGCAAAGCTTGAACTTAGAAGACCTCATCCAAATCAGTCTTTGCACCAACCCGGCGTTGGCTTCGCAATATATGAGCGTTAAAGCGCAAGAAGCCACGCTCGGGGCGTCGCGCGCTGACTATTTGCCATCTGTTACGTTAACAGGTATCGGCCAAATTACCGGCGAAAAAATAGAACACGGCTCCTACCTGCAAAATGAACCTATACAAGGCAAAGCCGAAGCATCGTGGTTACTTTTTAACTTCGGCGGACGTGAAGCGAACATACGCAGTATCCGTTCATATACCAAAGCCGCCCAGTCGCAATACGGTGCCGCTATGCAAGATTTACTTTTGGCCGTGCAAACGGCATACTTAAAGTTGCTCGCCGAACAAGAATCTTTGGTAAGTGCTAACGCCAGTTTGGATACGTACAAGCAATCCTACGAAGAGGCCCAAAAACGCTACAAACTGGGCATGGTGTCCTTGAGTGACAAATTGCAAGCCAAAACACGTTACGAACAATCTTTGCTTGCCGTTGTGCAACATGAAAATTTAGTCAAACAAAACAGCGGCGCGTTGGCTGTACTGATTAACTTACGGCCGGATACGCCGATTGAGTTAACCAAACCCACTTTCAACGACCAAGACACTGAAATCAAAAACGACAATGTACAAGAACTCATGGAGCAAGCGTTAGCAAAACGCCCGGAACTCTTGGCCCAACAACATACGCAAGAGGCCGCCAAAGCCAATTTGACGGCCACCCGCGCGCGCCTGTTGCCTTCGCTTAGTGCAACCGCCACGGCCGGCATAGGGGACAACTGGAAACACCACGCGCCCTACGCCGCCAACAATGCCGCCGGGTTGCTCCTCCAATGGCCGATTTTCTCCGGGTTTGCCAATATGTACGCGGCCGAGCAAGCTTCTTACTTATACAAACAGACCCAAAATCAAACGCAAAACATCAAACGTCAAGTGGAAAATGAAGTATGGAGTGCCTACCAAAACTATAAAACGGCCCAACGTTCCTACGAAATCAGCCAAACCGTTTTGGAAAGCGCCGAAGAAAACCACCGGGTAGCTTTCCGCTACTATGAAGTAGGTAAAACGGATATTTTGAATTTACTTTCCGCCGTAGCCCAACTGGCCGACGCGCGGCAAAATAAAATTACGGCTTTTTACAGCTTACTGCTTAGCAAAGCCAACTTATATAAAAGCATCGGAGAAAATTGATTTATGAATAAAAGAACAGTAAAACGTTACACAAAATACTTGCTGGTCCTTCTTGCAGGGGGAGTGATCGGCTTTTTGACGGCCAAACACATGATGACGGGGGCAGCCGGCGGGCAACGCGGCGGCGGCCCGGCCAGTGTAGTCGTACAAACCGTAACCAAACGGCCGATGGCGTTAGGCAAAAACTTTATCGCCAGAGTGGAGGCCATCAACGCCGCCGATGTAACCCCGCAAGTATCCGGTTACATTGACCAAGTGTTGTTTAAAGACGGCTCCCTGGTGCAAGAAGGCGACGTGCTTTTTATTATTGACCAAGCCCGCTACAAAGCCGCCGTTTCTGCCGCGGAGGCCACCTTGGAAAAAGCCAAAGCCAGCTTGAAACAAATTCAAAGCAACTACAACCGTGAAAAATCGCTTTATCAAGACGGCATGCTTTCTAAAGCCGATTTGGAAGTAGCCGAAAGCAATTTGGCTACGGCACAAGCTAACGTCAAATCAGCCCAAGCCAGTTTAGATTTGGCTAAATTAGATTTGCAATATACCGAGGTCCGATCCCCGATTAGCGGCTACATCGGCAAAGCCCTTATGACCAAAGGCAATTTAGCCAAAGCCGGCGCGGACCGGCTGGCCCGCGTGATTCAAATGGACCCAATCCGCGTGGTGTTTTCCATTACCGATAAAGAACGTTTATCGGGCATGGACCAACTGACCACCAAACAGCCGGACATCCAAATTGCGCTGCCCAACGGACAAACGATTGAAATGCCGCAAGCCAACGTGTTTTCCGACAACGAAATTAACGCCCAAACTGCTACTATTGCCGTCTACGCACAAGCCGATAATAAAGAAAATAAACTCATCCCCGGCAACTACGTAAACGTAACGGTCAGCATGGACAAATTCCGCCCGATGATTTTAATTCCGCAAACAGCTGTTTCGCAAGATGCCAGCGGCCAATACGTAATGACCGTAAATGCCGACAATAAAGTTATTCAAAAATACGTTACGCTCGGAGATATGGTCAACGGACAATATGTCGTGGTCGCCGGGTTGGAAGACGGCGAGCGCATTGTGCCTATCGGCCAACAAAAATTGCAAAACAACCAAGATGTTACCGTGAGCGAACTGGCAATGCCCAACGCGGAGGGAAAGTAAACCATGTTCGCCAAATTCTTTATTAAACGTCCGCGCTTTGCGCTTGTTATTTCACTCATTTTGTGTTTAGCCGGGTTTATCGCGCTAAAATCACTACCGGTAGCCCTCTACCCGGAAATCACCCCGCCCGAAGTAGTTGTGCGGGCCGTTTATCCCGGCGCCAGCGCCGAAGTAATTGCTAAAACGGTGGGTATCCCGTTAGAGTCCAGCGTCAACGGGGTAGAGGATATGCTCTATATGTCCTCCGACTCTGCCGACGGCTCGTATATGCTTACGGTTACCTTTAAAACCGGCGTGGACCCGGATATCGCACAAGTCAAAGTGCAAAACCGTGTTTCACAAGCGACCCCACTCTTACCGGCGGCTGTTACTGCACAAGGATTAACCGTCTTTCGCCGTTCGTCTAATATTTTGGGGCTCGTTTCGTTTAGCGACCCCAGCGGCAAAATGAGCACCTTGGATATCAGTGATTATTTAAACAACAACGTCCAAAAAAACTTAAGCCGTATTACCGGCGTGGGTGAGGCGCGTGTGTTCGGTGCGGCCAAAAGTATGCGCGTATGGTTAGATTCGGACAAAATGGCCGCCATGAACATTTCCATAGCCAACGTCAAAACAGCTATTGCCAGCCAAAACTACCAACCGTCTTTGGGCAAAATCGGCGCGCGTCCAAACGACGGCTCCGTACTGACCGTGTATGCCTTGCAAACGGAAGGGCGGTTAAACTCCGCCGAAGAATTTGGCAACATCATCGTCCGTACCGATGAACAAGGCGGGCTCGTGCGTTTAAACGAAATCGCCAAAGTGGAAGAAGGACAAGAAACGTACAGTTTTGCCGCTTCATTTGACGGGCACCCATCTGTGCCGATTATGCTTAACCTCTCCTCCGGAGCAAACGCATTGGCAACGATAAAAGAGGTCCGCGCGGAACTCAAACGCTTAAAAACCTTTTTCCCGGACGGACTTACGTATGAATTTTCCATAGATACCACCGATTTTATTAACGCCTCTGTGGAAGAAGTGGAACTCACGCTGTTTATCACATTCATATTAGTCGTTATTGTCTGTTATGTGTTTTTGCAAGACTGGCGTGCCACCCTCGTTCCCGCGGCGACCATCCCGGTTTCACTACTGGGTACGTTTGCCGTAATGATGGCATTGGGCTATTCTATCAATATGTTTACGCTGTTCGCCCTCGTACTCGCTATCGGGCTTGTGGTGGACGATGCTATTTGTGTGGTGGAACGCGTCATCGTGCTGATGAACCGCGAAAAGAAAACCCCGGTGGAAGCCGCCACGCAAGCCATGGAAGAACTTTCCGGTGCGCTGATTGCCACTACGCTGGTACTGTTGGCTATCTTCGTACCGATTACGTTTATGGGTGGTATCACCGGAAAAATTTACACGCAGTTTGCGGTAACCATTTCCGTAGCGGTGTGTTTTTCTACTCTAAACGCGCTGTCGCTTTCTCCGGCCATTTGTTCCACCATGTTACGGCCGATCCCGGAAACAAATATATTTGCGTTGCGTTGGTTTAATATGATTGTACAACGCGGAGCACGCGGCTATCGCGGGCTTGTACGCCGCTTATCGCGCAAGACAGTTATTGTACTGTTATTCTTGGGATTTGTTGTATTAGATATCGGGTTTTTAAAATTCCTCAACACGTCGTTTATTCCGTTGGAAGACCAAGGCATTGTGCTCGTGGATGTGCAACTGCCCGAAGGGGCCACCTTCGCACGCACGCAAAACGTAATAGACCAAGTCGTCAGCGGCATTAAACAAACCCCCGGCGTCAAACACGTAACAAACGTGATCGGGTTTAGCTTGTTGGGCGGTAGCGGAGAAAACACCGGCATCGCCTTCGTCGCGCTCCAACCGTGGAACACACGCAAAAGCGATAACTGGTTGACGCGCGGCATCAAAAAATTATTCCGCCGCGATATTGTGCAAGGGCAATCCCAATCTGAACTTGCCCAACGGTTTAATCAACAATTTGCCTCTATCGCTGACGCTACCATCCGCGCTATTGAACTGCCCGCCATCCCGGGGTTGGGCACGTCGGGCGGGTTAGATTTGCGCTTGCAAACGCTTAATGATTTTGATTACCAAAAATTAGCCAATACCGCTAACTTCATGGGTTTTCAAATGATGCAAGATCCGTCTATGCAACTGGCCTATTCTACCTTTAAAGCCGACACGCCCAATATCTATTTGGACGTCAACCGTGCCAAAGCCGAAGCCATGAAAGTGCCCGTTTCCAGTATTTTTTCTATTTTGGAAAATTACCTCGGCTCGGCGTACGTAAGCGACGTCAACTTCGGTACGCAAATCAACAAAGTGATTATGCAATCGCAAGGCAAGTACCGCATGACACCGGAAAACATCAACAAAATGTATGTTACCAGTGCCACAGGCGAACTCGTACCGCTGATGGCGTTGGTAGATATGAAGTACATTTTGTCGCCGCGGCAAATTTCGCGCTACAACCAATATCCGGCAGCGACCATTATGGCTAACGCCGCCCCCAACTCCAGCACGGGTAACGCTATGGCCGCTACGGAAGAAATTATGAAAAATCTTCCCCCCGGCTATTCGTACGAATGGACCGGTATGAGCTACCAGGAAAAACAAAACCAAGGCCAAATCAATACGCTGATTTTGTTAGCTGTAATCTTTGCGTATTTGTTCTTAGTGGCCCAATACGAAAGTTGGACGATCCCGATACCGGTACTGATGTCCGTCGTCGCCGCGGTAGGAGGCGGGTTGTTCGGGTTATGGCTGACCAGTTTATGGACGCCCGGTTTTTCGCTGAGTATTTACGCACAACTAGGGCTTGTATTACTCGTCGGCTTAGCCGCTAAAAACGCCATTTTAATTGTGGAATTTGCCAAAGACGAACACGCCAGCGGAACGTCTATTTACCTGTCCGCCATGGACGGTCTAACCCAACGGTTCCGCCCGGTACTGATGACCGCATTTACATTTATTTTGGGTATGGTACCCATGGTAATTGCTACCGGCGCCGGAGCCGCCAGCCGCCGCGCATTGGGCGTGCCGGTGTTCTACGGTATGCTTATCGGCACCATGGCCGGGCTTGCGCTGATTCCGCTATTCTACTTGCTCGTGCAAACGTATGTGGAAAAGTTCGGACGGCACAAAGCACGTGTTGCCGCACGCAAAGCCGCCCAAGCACAAGAAAGTTGGAAACAAGTAAAATAAGTATGAATATAAAAACCCCCGCCTAATAGCGGGGGTTTTTAACGGATTAGTACGGTAAAGAATAATAACGTCCGGCAGTCCCACCTGATGTTAATGTGCCGGAAAATAGTTTTGTGCAATACGAACCTGCCGGCAAATCTGCATCAAATAAAACCGAAGCAGAAGCCGTCCTTTCAAAACACAATATTTCTCCCGTTGGCATACCGCTTGTTGTGCTGTAAACCCACACAAACCCCGCCCCTTGATATTTTCCGGAAATACGCCCCAAATGAACATTCATATATGAATTGATTTTTTCAATTTGTATTACCCAATCATTATTTGATTTACTGTCCGTAGCACCCGACAAAAATTGCGCCGTACCGGTCCATGGGATATCCAAGGCCAATTCATCAAAAGTAGCAGCGTAGTCACCATTAGCCAAGTAATAAGCGTCTTGCGCCTGAACGACTGATTTTAACATTGTTAAGGCCTGTGTACCGCGTGATTTCTCTACCGCTTTTTGATACTGCGGCAACGCCACCGCCGCTAAAATGCCAATGATGAGAACAACCACTAATAATTCAATCAGCGTAAATGCTTGTTTGTTTTTCATACAACCTCCTTTTTATCATTAAATAAAATGTAGCAAAAAAAAAAACGATGTCAATAGGCAATTTTTGCAACGACGAAAACAAATAAAAATAATCTTATTCTAACCCTTTTTACCACAAAGAAATCGGCGCGAAATATAGTCTAATAGAAATATCTTTTAAGGAGGAATCGTATGAAACAACTAAGTTACAAATTACTTCTTGCCGTACTGACGGCAGGACTTTTGTATGCGCCGGAGGCGTATGCTTGCACCGGTATCGCCATCAACGCGCAAGACGGCACGCGGTTACTCGCGCGCACAATTGAGTGGAAAGGCGGCAACTTAAACAGCAAACTAATTGTCATGCCGCGGGGTATGAAAAACACCGCACTCACGCCGGCAGGCGAAAACGGAAAAACGTGGCACAATAAATACGGTGCCGTGGGGGCCAGCACCGTAGAGCCGCGCTTTGTAACAGAAGGGGTAAATGAAAAAGGGCTCAACGTGGGGATCTTTTATTTCTCGCATTACGGCAGTTTAACGCCGTACGAAGCCAAGCACGCTAAAAAATCAGTAAGCGACGGGGAGCTCGTGCGGTATATGCTTACCAACTTCGCCAGTGTAGACGAAGCGTTGGAGGGACTTAAAAAAATTGAGATTATCCCTATCGGCAAACCCGACGCCAGCGGCCACTATGCCACCGGACATTGGCGCATGAGTGATGCTTCGGGCAAAAGCATGATTTTAGAAATTACCGACCGCGGCGAACGCCACATCTACGAAAATAATTTGGGCGTGTTTACTAACTCGCCGGGCTTTCCGTGGCATCAGTCCAACTTGAATAATTATATCCACCTTTCCGGCGGAGAAACACCCGATAAAACAATTGGGGATGTGCACTTATTTTCGTTGGGCGGTGGCACGAATTTAATGGGCCTGCCCGGCGACTTAACACCGCCCTCGCGCTTGGTACGTGCGTTCTTTTTCTTGCACAGTGCCCCCGTGCCGGCGGATACGTACGCGGCGGTAACGCAGGCGTTTCACATCTTAAATAATTTTGATTTGCCTATCGGGGCAGAATATGCCCCCGGCGAGAAAATACCCGATATGCCCAGCGCGACCCAATGGACCGCCGTTTCCGATGTGACACACCCGGCATTCTATTACCGCACCATGTACAATTCCGCTATCCGCAAAGTGGACTTGACCAAAATTGATTTTGCTAAAGTACCCTATACGGTAACGGACATGGACGAAACACCGCGCGAAACATTTCACGAACGGAAATTTTAGTTGCGCTAAAATTGACAGAAACGCCCACCCGTTGTATGACACCGGGCGGGCGTTTTATCTATAAGATATGCTATAATATAGATAGATTTAAGCCCAGTTGGCGCAGCGCTTGTAACACAAAGTACGTTCCCGCTCTTAGGGAACGCGCCGACAGGAAAAGTAGTAGCGAAGTTGAACAATTTAAGTTGTAGAGAACAATTTTAAGCCCAGTTGGCGCAGCGGTAGCGCGTTCCCTTGACATGGGAAAGGTCACAGGTTCAATCCCTGTACTGGGCATTTTTTATTGGCATTTTTGCCAATAAAAATGCCCTTGTAGGAACAACAACTGCTTGTTGTTCCGTCAGGGATTGAAAGGCGGAGCGATGTTTTTGTTTGAGCGTGCGTAAGCCGCGAAAGGCAAAAACCGCGAGCCCGGCCTGCAGGCATTTTGCGTCAGCAAACCTCGTTTCCCGACGAGGATTTCTTGTTTTATACTGATTTTAGACTTTTTTAGCGGACACCCCAAAAAGCCCGTTTTTTGCGCATTTTTGCAGATTTTTGTAGTTTTATTGTCAATATTCTGGCAATGGCTTTTAGAAGGAAAACGAGGCGTTTTAACGGTTTTAATTGGCAATTTGGCAAAATGGCCTCGACGGAGCGGGCAAATTTGCGCGGGAAAGGTGAAAAATAGCGGGCAAAAGCGGCTATAAATGGCTATATTTCGCGCGTCAAAAAGAAGAGCGGCGAAATCTAGCGGTAGAATTAAGGCGGTAACATCGGAAAAATAAAATTTGGACTCTAGAAACAAAACCTAGGATGAAAATTTTTTGGAAAAATTCTACCACTTTCTTACCCATAATCCCCCAAAAATGATACATATAAGACCGATTTTTGATTTCAAAAAATTGAGCCGATTTCAATATTATTTTTATTTTTGATACAAACACGCTATCGTTTAACATCCTCCGCATATACATAGATACGTTTAGCGGCTGATAAAGCATTTAATTTCTGTTTTAGTTTTGCAGGAGAGCATTGGTATTTTTTATACAAATGCTTTTTATATAGAGAAGAGAAAAAAGTGCTAACAAACCGTTTTTCTAGCTCTATTTTTTTCGCTTTTACAATCTCTCCTATATCTAATTTTGTGCATTTAAACCAAATATTTCTTAGCGATATCTTAAATTTTGAATCGCAATATGTTTTATAATCGTCTTGCCAGTGTGCGTGTGAGGTTTGCCCCAGGGGAATTGTGCCAATACGATGTTGGTATTTGGGCATTTTGATATGCCATTGACGATAATCTAAAACAACAAAATTATTTACCATCACTAAACGGGACATTTGTTCTTTCTCGCGGGTGATATCAAAATAACTGTCAAAGGTAATTTCGGGGAATTTCTGATGTAACGCTTGATAAAACAAATACTGTTCGGGAGAATAGCGGAATATTGCTCCTGGCCAAGGGTCAATTTGATAATTTGGTTTAGAATGATTGTTCCACCACAAAGAATAAGCAGGATCTGGTTGTAGAGGAATATCAAATAATTTTTTAATATCTGCAGTGAATCCAAAAAACATCCAGTCAGAGGGATGAAACAAAGTAGGTATTTTTACCCCCTGACGGAAATTAAACTGCGGGGCAAACAAATAATAATTTAAAACGCGATGACGGAATAATTGATACTGTTCAACTCGTTGCTGGTATGCGTCCCAATATTTCAAAAACTCCGCATCTTGTAGAATAATATCGGTACGCAATTTAAGAACATATTTAGTTCGTATCTGAGGAAGAACCTGTTGCATCCCAAAAATCAGACGATTGGTGTTATTTAAACTCGGATTTTTAGGATTATTATGAATAACTACGGAAGGAGGCGGATTCCCAATGACAATCTGGTTGCACGATATACCGCGAATATCCTCATTGTTCCACGTTGACAAAACAATACGAGCCCCAGGTAAGGCCCGATTAGTGGCATCAATAGCATTTTGTGTAATTGTAGGGATAATAGGCCCTTGCAAAATAACAGTAATTTCAGTATTTTTCGGTAAAGACATAATAGACACTCTTAGATAGGATTTTGATTATATAGCCCATAATGTGGAAAAGTTCCTCTATCCAATGTCTCCCCTTAGATATCATTTTTTCTATGGGCTGAAAAAAACATTTGTAGTGATGATACAAACGTTCAATATCTGGGGCTATGTATATCTTGTATGGCATAATAAATTTTGGATCACAGTATTGCTTATATAATTGCAACCAATCTTTATGAGTGTATTGAGCAGAATAATCCCATTTATAAGGATCAAATTTCATAAAATTGATACCAAAATCTTCATAGTTAATAATGACAACATTGTTGGCAAAACTCAATTCACTTTCATATAGATTTTTACTGGAAATATCTGTAAAATGATTGAACACAAACGATTGTCCACTCTTAAGCAAACAAGAAGTCCAAATATATTGTTCAGGAATCCAACGAAATAACCACGTCGGAATAGGGTCTATTTTTGGGCGAGGGTGCCCTTTGAAATATACACTATCGGCAACGGATATACTTGGAATATTCCATATCTTTAATAAATCTTCTGTCAAACCAAAAAAAACCCAGTCCGACACGTGAAAACAAAAATTTGTTTTATGTGGATTAGCACAATATAAGTTGTTAATTAATACGCGTTCTGTTAACACGCGGCAATCATCAGTACGTTTAGGAAATTTTTTCCAATAACGTAAAAAATTGAGAGAGGTTAACGAAATATCTGTACGCAGTTTCAGAGCATAGCGCCGTTGGACCTTTTTGAGTCCATTTTTTGTTGATATAATTTGTCTATTAACATTATTTTTTACATTCCATTGTTCATCACAAATACTACAACCAGGATCCCGATTCAGTACTAAAATATCATAATCTAAGCCTTTAGTTTCTGTTCCTCTCCACGTGGATAGGATAATTTCTGCCCCAGGTAAATATTGGCGAATACTCGCCAAACACAGAGGAGTTAGTCGCGCGTCTACTGCTCCTTGTACCACCACTGAAATATCCTTCGGATCAATAGAAATCTTACGCAATATATTTGTCATTATTGGCTCCTGGATGTTTTACTACCACATTGACAGTATTATCTTCCAAACACTCAAAATCTGTCGTTTCACCTGGTTCCATAACAATAATATCGTTAGAACCATATTCCACACCGTTCATCTTTACGCGCCCCGAAATAATAACTGTAATTTCCGTGGCAATTTTATGATAATGCGCCGACTCATAATCGCCCTTTTTATAACGTTTAACCGCCACTTCCACATCATTTGTGCTGAGTACCGTGGGCGTAAATTTTCCCACGAACCACCCTTTTACCATCCTGGTCAATTTGTCTGTTTTCATATTTCTTCACTCCGTTTAATTGTTCAATAAATTTTTTCAAGTTTTGGTAACATACATCATTGACGGTTTTTACTTGAAAGACGTGCGCTCCACTAGCGTGCGCCGCCGCCAAACCGTGGGGGTTATCTTCACAAATGACCACCTCCGTAGGATTCAAACCTAGCCGTTTAATAGCGGTAAGATAAATCTCGGGATTGGGTTTTGGTGTTGTTACATCCTGGTTGGAGAGGAAGAAATCCAAATAAGGTTTCAGTTGTGTTTTTATCATCATTTCATCTACAAAATGACGAATAGAGTTAGAACACACCGCCAAAGAATATCCTTTCTGTTTTAAGGCGTGCAATACTTCTACGTGTAACGGATTTTCTTTACATAACCTGCCCGCTATCTCCAACACCAATTCCTGTTTTAACGCATTGATTTCCTTGCGCTTCTCCTCGCTAATATCGGGTAGATGCCGGCGCAATTTAACAGCCGTAGGCAAACCATCGTAGGTAGTGAGATGATCTTGGCGGGAAATAGGAGCATAGCCCTTGAGTTCCAATGCCTTATTAAGTGCCTCATAGTGCCATTCTTTGGCATCCAATAGCACTCCATCCATATCAAATAATACGGCCTTAATGGTCATTGCCTTTCCTCCAAGCCAAATAAGCATCTAAATCTTCGGGCGTTCCGATACCGTGCATTTGTGATTTCTCAATAGAATAAATCCCGAATTTTTCCCCCTGCCTAATAGCATAGTTGTAAACAGGAGCCACATAAAACTCATTATTTACACGTTCGTTACGCACAAACATATCTAGGGCATTCTCTACAAAATCACGCCCCCGCTCAAAATAGTAAATACCCACCGTAGCGTGAGGACTAATAACTTGTTTCTCCCGAATTTCCGTAATCAATCCGTTGTCATCCAGTTTGGCATAGGACCATTTGGGATGATTATCTTCAAAACACAAGACGGAGCCATCTAAACCTCTCTGCCGACTATCTTCCCAGTAATGTGCAATTTCCATATCTACTAATTGGTCGGAATTGGCAATTAACAGAGGCGTATTGTTGTTGATTAAACGATGGGCGTGCAACACCGTACAAGCCGCACCTTCCGTCAATTTATCAATCAGCACGAATTGGGCGGGATAATTATGTTTTATCCACGCAATTGTTTCGGGTTCTTTTTCATAATGCTCTGCGCGTGCCAGTAAAATAAATCGTGCGTTTGGCATAGATAAATTTTCTAGCACGTGTGCAATCATCGGCTTACCCAAAACGTCAATAAACGGTTTAGGTTTTTTATATCCCACTTTGGCAAAACGACTCCCTTGTCCTGCCATAGGAATTACTATGTTAATCTCTTGCATTGAAATATTCCTCCGCTTGTTTAGGATAATCTGTACATAAGTAAATATTGGGATTCCCCAAATCGTTTAACAAGTTTTTCAGTTTCAGCCACACTTTTAAGTATTGTTGTTCTTGCTTTCCCCAAGGGTGCAGTTCAGGTGAAACAAAACAAATCTGTTTGTCTGCCTTCAGATGATTAGAAATAGAAAGCAAATTATAAGCCAACACACGCTCGTCTTCTTCAAATTGGTCTATCCACAAACCTTTGCAGAGTTGATATAGTTGCCCTAAGTGTTGTAACGATTGTTCAAATTCGCTTTGGCGCAAGAAAAAAGGAAGGCCGAATTGATTATCAACTATTGTGTTGGGAATAGACATATCAAACGTAAAATAATGCTTGATATGATATTGCTCTACCTGTTGTTGGAGTAAAGGTTGCAAACCATCGGCCTTGATATTAAAAGCAATACAAGCCGTAGATTTATGGGCTTGGTACGAATCAAGCAATACAGATAAGGGAAGCGAATTTTCATCGGCAGGGTTATGAGAGACCCGCAGTTCTCCTTTGTAATCTCGTATATCTACCTCAATGCCCCAATGATGAACAAGTGCCTGATTAAACGCCTCTAACGAGTTCGGCTGTTGCGGGGCTTGCGGTACGTTCCACGCGCCTCGGTGTGCGATAATTTGCATAATACCATCTCCTCAGTTTAAAAATCATCTAGGGGGAATATCTTGGCGGAGGTATCCCCCTGCGGAGTCCATAAAAAAGCAGGACTCCAAATCAATGGAATCCTGCAAAGCAGATGGTATCTAAAAATAAACGGTTGAGTTGCTATCTAAGCCAAGTTCGGGTCTTAGTCTCACAAAACAACCGTAGTCGCAATCCTTAAATCACGCAATGTGCCAAGGATATACGACATTCGATAGAAGGCATACTCGGGAGCTACCCGTTTATACCCTCTATCTAAACAGCTGTTTCTGGACGAACTTGGACTTAGAATCTTCTAAGTACCATCCTATCCTTCAATAGGATTCCAAAAACGTTACAAATTGTATACAGGCCACGTCTAAGGCCCAGTAAATTACTACCTACTCCTCTAAGTCAAATATATATCTATGTTACCATATTTAAGCTATCAAATGGTAACCAAGGAAACTCAAAAGCACAACACATTGTTCGTTCTTTTCCTTATTTAGTATATTGAAAATAAGTATCCCTAGCACAGGGAGAAATTTAGAAAAAAGTAGAGAAAGATATGTTCACAGAAAGTATATTCCCCTGGGTGGTTTTAGACTTCAACACATCAAAAGATGTAGCTGATTGGATCGCCGCTATTGGCCCAACTGCTATGGCTTTTATCGCCGTTTGCGTTGCAGTTTGGCAACTCTGGGTATCCAACAAACAGAAGAATCTCAACAAACAGCAAATTCAAATTAATAAACAACAACTTGAATTTAACAAACAACAGATAGAAATTCAACGTTGCAATTTCGTGTATGGCGGATTTATCAAAGAAAAACAAGATAAATTATTGGAATTAAGAAATCGTTTTTTGAAATTCAGAGATATTAATATGCTATTTTTGTCTATTATATTTCCTTGCGGAGCAATAGACAAAAAACAAACTCCAGGATTTACTCCACAAGATATTACAGATATTAGTGTAGCAGATTTATTCGTTTCATATTATATAGACTCTCAAGAAATACCCAACAATCTCCTAGAAAAAGCAAGTAAAATTAATGCAGAGTTTTATCAATTTTTAGAAGACAATAAAATTTTTTTAGATGAAGACCCCAGATTATATTTATATCTTCATAAAATGGCTTGCGGGTTTAGTGAATTTTTCAAAGAATTTATAACGAAAAAGGATTTGTGTAAAGAATTTGATATGGTAGTAAATTACCTAATCAAAACTGCCAATTTTCATAGTGTATTTACATACGCCGATACTGTTAGCAGTAAATTGTGGTTAAAGAAATTACGCCAATATTTTTATACCGCTACGCGTTATCGTTTCTGTATTGATGATGAAGGTATAAACACAAATATTTTGTACAGAGGCCCTGACTCAATATTCGAACACAACAAATTACAATACAACGAGGAAGAATGGGCTTCAAATGATAAAATAGCATTCTTTACCCATATTGTCTTTTTTGGATGGTTTCAGTTTTGGCGAGACAGCATTGACAGATCCTTCGCAACTGCTTTTAGCGATCTAAAACGAGTCAGGAACTCTACAAAAGAGTAATTGTAAAGATACAAATATGGTCTAACGGAGATTGGGATGTCCGCATCGTTGCTTCTACCATACCCGACTCACAAGTATTGACCTCGCTGTTTATACGCTCTTAACCCTTCCTTTCAGCCCAGGAAATCAACATCTACACTCTAATATATTGTAGTTTCTTTATTGTCTTCGTCGACAAATTAACTTTGGTTAACACTTGTATATTGTATATAAGGGCAGAATTGGCATATTGGGCAGACAATTTGATGAACATCTAAACAATATAACAATGCAAAAAGATTGTTTTTTATCAACCCAACCGATGTGTAAACAAAAAAGATTAAAAATCGTTTACATTTTAGTATTAAGTAGAGGCAGGAAATAAAGAAATACTGCTAACTTAACAGAGGTCAATTTTACGTTACCTTACAACAAAAGAAACAAAGAGCATTTAAAATTATCCTTGTTTTTTAAGAGAAATTAGGAAAAGTTTACACTTATATATTTGTTGAACACCTAAAAAGGTTCCCAGGTTTAAAGACTTGGATTTTAAACTTAAGGAGCGTCAACAAATATGATTGACAGAATGAAAGGCGGTATTGAAGAAGAAGATGTAAAAGAAATGTGGTCGGGAAGTGCAGAGGATATAAAACAAAGTAAAGCAACGAATCCTAAAAATAAACCCTCCGTATTTTACCATCACCAGAAGAAACAGTATGTATTTGATGTGGCTGTACCAAGATGCCTGTTTGAAAATAATTTAGAAGAAGCAACAGACACAGATTTGGGATTGATTGTGTCAGAAATTCAAGCGGCATTTGCTAGAAAGGGTTTAATGGTATCCAAGAAGGCAATAGAAAATGCAGGAATTTTCTATTTGGAATATGGTAAAAACATCATTTTGCCTGTGGAATGTTGCCTACTAGCTCTCTTTAAACGGCTTGGAAAATGTCTAACCAAGGGATATAACGCCCCCGAATTTCATCACTATAGGAAAGGTAGACGAGATGGGTATAAGGCAAGTGTAAGCAATGAGGGCAGGGATGTGGGCTTTTACGATAAAACGACCAAAGAAATTGTAGGAAAAGGTTATTTTAACAAAACTAATAGGAACATCTATACGACATTGTTAGCAAATGGCAAACAAGTTCTCAGATATGAAGTTACTTTCTATGGTAGCCCCGCTGTAAAACATTATTTATCAAAATTCAAACGATGTGAGCAAAAATTTACTCTACAAGATGTTTGGGATAGTAATTTGATTCAACAAGTGCTGGTGAGTGCTTTAAAAGAAGTTGTAGACAATTTACCCCCCGCAGGATGTTCCAAAGAAACAGAACTTAAACAGATAGCTCACGCAATTAAACAGGGCGTTTCGGTAAATGATATCGCCCAATATACAGGATTGGAAACCCTAGAAAGAAGGCACGGTGCATATACTATTAAAGAACTGTTCAATCCCATAGAGAAGCGATACAACAGCCAAAAAGCGCAATACAATCAATATGCCGATGCTAAAAAGAAACAAGCGCGACTTGGTGATTATTTTAAGGGGCGCAAAGATTATGTAGTTAGAAAAATAGTTCGTGTAGTACAAAATTTCAAACCGCTTCGGCTAGATTACCGAAGCAACAGAATGATGGAAGATTTGCAGTAAATATTTAGAAAGGAAGTAAAAAATGAATAATTTAATTAAACAACTAGAAGAATACCGATTAAAAAACAGACTTACCCAAGAAGAATTGGCCCAATTATTAGGCGTTTCCTGCGTGTCAGTCAACAAATGGCTTAATAATCATACGCGACCTCAAAAGTTGCAAGTTTACCAAATTGAACAACTGGTAAAATCCCAAGCAGAAAAGACCGTGAATCACTAGTCAGTCTGCCAATGTATATTATGTGAGAATAAGTAAGGTTAATAGGATAAATAGTCATAAAGAGTAAAAAATCAGTATCAAAAGCATATAGTAAGATTGACAAGCTAATGAGAGCATTTTTTACAAGATAAAAAGGCAGTAACTATCAATAAAGACAGATTCGATAAATCTTAGTTCCCTATTCAACCAATCACTTAAAACCGAGGACAACAACAAAAATGCAAGTTAATATAAGTCCCTTGATGGATGTAAATGAAGTAGCCGCATATTTACACCTCTCCCCCGCTACTATTTATTCTAAAAGAACCCGTAGAGAGTTCCCCGAAGGCACTATAGTCAAATTATCAGGAAAATTACTCTTTAAGCGGGAAAAAATAGAGCAAATGGTGGAAGATGCGACAGAACTTTCTTTTAACCATTCGTAAAAATTCGGTTGTTTGGCTTAGTCAAATAAAACATTGAAAGTAAGCCCAATAACCTCCAAAAATAAAAACTTAAGATTTGATCTTGAAAAAAGAAAGGATCATATATACAATACGATCTGGAAAAATATAGGAGAAATTGATATGAAAATTTACCAAGATAAAAAAGGACGATATGGAATTGATTACAAAGATAAAACAGGCAAAAGACACCGCCAAATTGTTGCTACAAACGAATCAGCCGCCAAGGAAGAATTAGCTAAGCGTACAAATGATTTCTATCAAGCTAAAAATGATCCGCGTTTGATGCAAGAAAGCCAACTATTTAAAGATATGGCCAAGTTGTTCACCACCCACCACGTCAATTTGTTACCATCCCAACCAACTTATTTATCTATGTTCAAAAGGATAACAACACATTTTGGCAATTATACTTTAAAGGAAGTTACTCCATTAGAGGTGCAAACCTTCTATAACCAAATAGTCCAAGAATCTTCAGCTTCCACTGCTGACCGCTACTTTGGCATCATCAGCAAGTTTTTTAATTGTTTGAGCGATTGGGATAAATATAGCGGGCCTAATCCGTGCCGAAAGGTTAAAAAACAACGCGCGGAACAACCTTTTGAGCCACATCCGATAAATGAACAAGAAATTCAAAGGCTCTTACCATTCATTAGTGATGAAGTGCGTCCTTGTGTAACCATTGGATTTTATACGGGGCTTAGACGGCAAGAATTATTGGGTCTGCGTTGGGAAAATATTGATTTTACGCACCGCACTATCTATATTCCTAAAACGAAGACCGAACGCCCGCGCACCATAGGTCTAACCGCAGATATTGAACAAATATTGCAGGGCTTAAATCCGCAAAAAAGTGGCCTCGTATTTGAAAAGGTGACTAAAGATAAATTAAAATACCAACTCAACAAGGCATCCGCAAAATCAGGCGTTGGCCATATACGTCCACACGATATGAGACACTCTTTCGCAATTAATTTCTTAAATCGTGGCGGGAGTTTGGAGTTTTTACAAAGACTCCTTGGGCATAGCAAAATAACCACTACGCAACGCTATTTGCGGTTCAAAACAGGTGAAATCGCCAGTAAAATGATGGTGATGGATGGGATGATCCCGCTTAGTATTGTATAGGAGAAAGCCGTAATCTACGCATAAACTACGCACTTTTTGCGTACTTTATGCGTAGTTTATGCTATAATGGGTGTACAGGAGCGAATTATGTATATCTATCAAAATGGAAATTGGCCGCACTTTACGTGGGATGAAACCAAAATTTTATCCTTGCTTGCACAGGTTAAACTAGCGCAAGGATTGTTATTGGGTAAAATGCAAAATATCGGATTTGCTATGCAAGATAACGCCTTGCTTCAAACGCTTACGGAAGAAATTTTGAAATCCAACCAAATTGAAGGCCAACTGCTAGATATAGCGCAAGTTCGCTCCTCTATTGCCAGGCGTTTGGGACTACCTAATGAGGATATTTCCGTAGCCCGCAATGTGGACGGCACAGTGGAAATGATGTTAGATGCTATTCAGCACTATGAGGCACCTATCAACAAGGCGCGTTTGTGTACGTGGCATCAACATATGTTCCCTGACGGAAAGAGTGGTTTTTATACGATTAAAGCGGGCGATTATCGTGATGATAAATTAGGCCCAATGCAGATTGTTTCGGGGCCGATGGGACAAGAAAAAGTCCATTACCAAGCCCCCACCGCTATTGTTTTGGATGCGGAAATGGAAAAGTTATTTCAGTTTATCAATACAGACCCAACCGATAATGTGCTCAAAGCCGCTACTACGCACTTGTGGTTTGTTATTTTGCACCCGTTTGACGATGGAAACGGACGCATTGCCCGCGCTTTAACGGAATTATTACTGGCGCGAAGCGAATCTTCTTCCAACCGCTTCTATTCTATGTCGTCACAGATTGCCAAAGAGCGTAAAGAGTATTACAAACAACTGGAAATTACGCAACAAGGTGATTTGGATATTACGGATTGGTTAGAGTGGTTTTTACATACGCTAGAGAAGGCCATCAAAGATTCGGAAGAACTGTTAAAGACGGTTTTGGCTAAAGCAACTTTCTGGAAACAGCATCAAGGGGAAACTTTCAATGACCGCCAAAGCAAGATGCTCAATATGCTGTTTGACGGCTTTACAGGCAATTTAACCAGCACCAAATGGGCTAAAATATGTAAATGTTCTCACGATACCGCTAGCCGTGATATAGCCGATTTACAACAGCGTGGTATTTTAGAGCAGATTGGAGCAGGAAGAACAACGCATTATAAACTGAATAGATAAATGTTGTAAGATATTTCTAATAGAGTCTAGGAGAGAAAACATATGGAAGAACCAGTGAAACAATCTGCGACAGTAGATTTAAGAGGTGCACTTAGAGTTGTTCATAAAGCAGGTAATAAATTAGCCCCTATCTTTGAAGCATTTACTAACGCGTGGGAAGCTATTGAAGAAAAATATCAGCAAAACTTAGAAAGTGGCCAAATAAATATTAATCTCTTCTTCATTTATATCGATTCTCAAAAACTCAAATCTTTTAAATCGATAGAAATTGCCGATAATGGTATTGGATTCACTGAATCTAATTATGCCCGTTTTAACGATTTATTTAATGGAACAAAAGGGAAAGGAAATCGTGGCTCAGGAAGGCTACAGTACGTTCATAGTTTCGAAGATGTGAGATTTGAAAGTATATACTTAGATAATGGGTCTGTTTTTTCACGTATATTCCATTATAATAAACAAAATGGAAAAAATTTTATTGGAGATGCTTTGTTTACGAAAGTCCCAAATGAGAAACAGACAGGAACTCGCGTGACAATGAGTCAATTAAAAAACCAAAGTGACCAAACATATTATGATTCCTTATCTATAGAACAACTCAAAATTTCTTTGATTATTCAATACCTTTTTAAATTTTCAGGGCATTCCTTCCCTAAAATTACCATTAATTTCTTCTATAATGACAAGTTAAAAGAAACACAAAATATCGATTTAAAAGATATACCAACTCCTGCTAATACTGTTCAATTGGAAGTTGCCTACCAAAAACCAGTACTACAGGAAATTAAAAACAAAGGTGGAGAAACAAACAATACTCCTAAGGTAATTTGGGAGTCTACCACAGAAGCCGCTCAGCTACAAGCAACAAATTTCGTACTGCCGAGTTCTGTCGCTTCAGGGAACAAAATCACACTCTATAGCCAGAATACAGCCATTCAGGACTTATCCTTTCCAGATATTTTTAAATCGAAAGAAACTATTGGAAATTCCCATTTCTTAACAGCTATCCAGGGAAAATATTTAGATAGTTTACCTATAGCTGACGAAAGTCGTTCTAAACTCCAATTTCCTGACAAACATAATATAGAACAAGAAACTTTACAAAATTCATTATTTCCTTCTGATGAGAAATATATATTTTTAGAAGATGTGAAAGATTCTGTTCGACAATCTTTAACAAAATTTTATCCCTCTTTAAAAACCGTCCTCGATGAACGTAATGCCAACGTGAACTCTATTGTAAAAACTTTTAATATATCTGATGATACTCAACGGAAGACAAACCTAGAGTTAGGTGATATTTCGACACAAAAAATCTTAGAAAAGTTCTATATTACAGAAGCTCAGAAGAAGTCAAAAAAAGATGCTGAAATCAAGCAAATATACGATACCGTTTGTGATTTAAACCCTTCCGATGAGCAATACTTTGAAAAACTTAAATGGAAAAGCAAAGAGTTACTTAATTTAATTCCTCAGCAGAATTCAGAAGACTTAAGTTTATATATTGCTCGTCGTGAAATGGTTATTGCATTACTTGACAAAATCCTTTCCAAGGAAACTACAATACAAAAACAATGGAATAAAAATGAAATACGTAAACAAACAGAAGAATTATTGCACAATCTATTATTTAGAAAATATCAATCCACAGTTCCAACAAATAGCGATTTGTGGATATTAAACGAAGATTTTATATATTTTTCGGGACATTCGGAAATTGCCTTAAAGGACATCAAAATCGATAATGAGACCTTATTCCGTGAAAATCTAGAAGCCGAGATTCAAAATTATGGTATTAAAATTCCTGTTGAAAGAAGACCTGATATCTGTCTATTTCCAGAAGAAGGGAAATGTGTTTTGATAGAATTAAAAGCCCCAGAAACTGATGCTAAGGATTATTTGTTACAAATCCAAAGATATGCACGCCTAATTGCAAATTGCTCTAAAGAGAAGTTTCAAATCAATCAATTTTATGGATATTTAATTATTGAAAATATTAATGAATATGATACAGGTGGTTTCCAACCAGGGATTCAAGAAGGTACGTGGTTTCATCCCTCCGAAACTTTATATGGAATCAAGGATGAGAGCAAAATTGTTAAAGGGGTTTTATACCAAGAAATTATTAAATGGTCTTCTCTACTGGAACGGGCCAGTAAAAGAAATAGGAAATTTGCTGAGTTACTAAACATCCGCTACCAAAACAAAGAGGCTGCTAAATAACCCCCATTGTCAATATTTGGGCAGTGGCAAAAAATGTCAAACGAAACACTCATTTTATCGACGAGAAATTTCCCTGTCAAGGGCCGATGCGCCCTTGACATGGGAAAGGTCACAGGTTCAATCCCTGTACTGGGCACCATTTAAAAACCCACCTTTTTGGTGGGTTTTTTAATGGTCAGTAGCACACCAACTGCTTGGTGTGCGACAGGGATTGAAAGGCGGAGCGATGTTTTTGTTTGAGCGTGCGTAAGCCGCGAAAGGCAAAAACCGCGAGCCCGGCCTGCAGGCATTTTGCGTCAGCAAAGCAAAATGACCGGAAGGCAACCCTGTACTGGGCACCATTAAAAAACCCACCGTTGAGGTGGGTTTTTACGTTATTTACAAGCTAACAAATACTTTAATGGCCTTTAAACTGCATGGCATACAAAGCCGCATACGCGCCGTTGCGCTTGATTAGTTCTTCGTGGGTGCCTTCTTCGGCAATTTTGCCGTCGTTGACGACCACAATTTTATCAGCATTTTGGATGGTGCTCAAACGGTGTGCAATCACAATAACGGTGCGGTTTTTCATTAAGTTATCCAACGCTTCTTGTACCACCCGTTCGGACTTATTATCCAACGCGCTGGTGGCTTCGTCCAAAATTACAATTGGGGCGTTTTTCACAAATGCACGCGCAATCGCCAAGCGTTGTTTTTGTCCGCCGGAAAGCAAAATGCCGCGCTCACCGATTTCTGTATCCAACCCGTTGGGAAGCTCCTTAACGAACTGGTCCAAACACGCGTTTTTAAGGGCGGCCCAAATGACTTCTTCCGAAGCGTCGCCGTTACCTAACAAAACATTTTCGCGGATCGTGCCCGAGAACAAAAAGTTATCTTGGAACACCATAGCAATCTGCTGGCGCAGTGATTTTTGGGAAATGTTTTTAATATCTGTTCCGTCAATTTTAATACTGCCTTTGTGGATATCATATAACCGCGGTAAAAGCGAAGAGACCGTCGTTTTGCCGCCGCCGGAATTGCCCACCAACGCCACCGTGCTGCCTACCGGAATTTTCAAATTGATATCATGCAATACTTCGCGGCCTTTCACATACTCAAAATGCACATGATCAAAAATGATTTCTTTGCGCACTTCGGTCAGTTCTTTAGCATCCGGGTGATCTTTGATATTGGGCTGTAAATCTAAAATCTCAAAAATACGGTCAATAGCCATAAACGAGTTTTGGATAGCCACATAGTTGTTCCCCACGCCTTTAAGCGGCGAGTACAACATCATAAGAGCGGCGATAAACGCCACGAAGTTACCGCTGGTAATTTGTCCGTGTACGATTAAATACCCCCCGCACCCGATAACAAGCGCAATACCGATAGACATTAAAATATGCATCACCGGGGAAAGCCAGTTAGTGCCTTTTACCATTTTCATCGCTAAGGCAAACGTCAAATCGGTAGCAGTTTTGAAACGGTCTTGGAACGTTTCTTCTAACGTAAACGAGCGAATCGTTTTATTACCGGCAAAGGTTTCGTTGTAAATAGTGAGTACGTAGGACAAATTACCCACCGTGCGTGTTAAAATATCTTTCATTTTTTTACGCACGATTTTCATGAGCGGCAAAAAGAACACTAATACCAAAATAGCGATAATAGCCAGTTGCCACGAGTTATAAATAAGCACAAATACCAAGGATACCGATGAAAACGTCTTAGATAAAAATTTCTTCATGTTATCAATTAACCCGGTGGACGCCATTTCGGCGTCGGTGGAATAACGGAACAACACCGTACCGGAATTATTGGTATCAAAATAAGCCGTATCCATAGAGAGGAGTTTGGCGTACAATTTGCGTTTAACGCCTTGTGTAATTTTCTGTCCGACCCACGTGTTCATGTAGTTAGAGGCGTACAACAGCACCCCTTGCACAATGGTAAAACCGACAATCAAAAACGGAATCATGGCCGAGAAATGCGGCTGTTTATCCACCATTACTTTATCCATAAACGGTTTTAAAAACATAGCTACCGCACCATCTAATGCACCCACCGGGATCGTTAACGCAACGCCCAGACAAGCGCGAAACCAAAACGGTTTGATATACGGCCACATACGGCGGCAATTTTTAATTAAAGCGTTGGCAGACATTTGTTTAACAACAACTTCTTTAATTTTCTTCATGTCTTCTCCTAAAATTTTTTGGCTTACAGACCTAATTTAAGCAAATCGTGAATATGAATAATGCCCACGGGTTTGCCGGCTTGCGTAACAAACAGCGTGGTAATCTTTTTTTCGTTCATAAAATGCAAGGCCTCGGCGGCCATCATTTCGCCGGAAACATTTTTCGGGTTTTTAGTCATCACATCCACGCCGGTTTGGTTAAAAAGCGCGGGCGACATTTTACGCCGCAAATCTCCGTCGGTAAAAATACCGGTTAGTTTGCCGGACGCATCGGTAAAACCCACACATCCCAAGCGTTTATTGCTCATTTCTACCAAAATAGTAGGGATCGGGGTGTGTTCATCCAATAAAGGGATTTCTTCGCCCGTGTGCATAATATCTTGCACGCGCTGTAAAACAGCCCCCAGTTTGCCACCGGGATGACGGACTTGAAAATCTTGTTTGGTAAATTGTTTGCGGTTCATGAGTGCCACCGTAAGCACATCGCCTAATACAAGCGTGGCCGTGGTGGACGAAGTGGGCGCGAGCCCCAGTGGGTCGGCTTCCGGCATATCGGGCAAAGGTAACACGCAATCGGCGTATTTAGCAAGTGTGCTCGTGGCATTTTTAGTAATACCCACCAACACAATACCGTAGCGTTTGCAATAATTTAAAATATCGGCTAATTCTTTTGACTCGCCGCTGTTGGAAATAGCCACCACCATATCTTCGGTAGAAATCATCCCCAAATCGCCGTGGCTGGCCTCGGCCGGGTGGACAAAAAACGCCGGCGTACCCGTGCTGGCTAACGACGCCACAATTTTTTGCGCCACAATGCCCGATTTACCCATCCCCGTAAAGATAATGCGGCCTTTGGTCTGTTGCATTAAATCTAACACGTGCGACAAAGGCGCGTTTACCAGTAAATCTTCCAATTTTTTCAGGCACGCCACCTCGCGCGCGACGGTATCTTTAACGGCGCAACTATCTTGAGCAACAAGGGATTTTTCGGGCATAGTTTTATCCTCTCTATACAGATATTTTATTATACTAAAAAACCGGAACATACGGGGGCCTTGCCAGGGGAGTTGACAAATCAAAAAAAAAAACGATAATAAAGGGGCAGCAAAAAACCAACAGGAGACTTTTATGAAACATAAACGAGCGTTTACGCTTATTGAATTATTAGTCGTTGTCCTTATTATCGGCATTTTGGCGGCGGTGGCCGTGCCACAGTACCGTCTCGCGGTATCAAAAAGCCGATTTGTTCAATTGCAACTATTGGTAGATCAAGTCAGTTCGGCCCAAGAGGCACTTTACTTAGCCCAAGGTTCATATACAACAGATGTAGAAGTGTTGAGCGTGTCTTTCCCACAAGCCCAATCTGTGTCCACGAACAATGGACAAGTAACCCTTACTTACGATTGGGGCACATGCTCTTTTGATGTTACACAAATGTCCTGTAAAAATGAAAACATCGGCTTGTATTATCACCGGTATTTTGAACACGAACCCAATAGCACCACCATCCATGCAGGAAAACAAAGAGAATGCAGTGCCAAAATCGGCCAAAGCATCCCCAACCAAATTTGCCAGCAAGTCACAGGGAAAAAGACGCCTTTTTGGAACAACGGCGTATGGGCAGCTTACGCTTACTAAATAATACGTTTACCCCAGCAAGGGGGCTTTCTTTTTTCCCCAAAAAAAGTAAAATAACCTGTATGATACGGTTTAATTGTGATTATAGCGAAGGCGCGCATCCGCTGATTTTAGAGAAACTGGCCCAAACCAATTTGGAGCAACTGCCCGGGTATGGGGCGGACTCCTATTGCGTGCAGGCGGCACAACTCATCAAACAGCTTTGTCACGCGCCGCAAGCAGAGGTCCACTTTATCAGCGGCGGCACGCAGACCAATTTAACCGTATTGGCGGCTTTGTTACGACCGTATCAATGTGTTATCTCACCGGAAACCGGACATATCAACGTACATGAAACGGGTGCGATAGAAATGACCGGGCACCATATTTCAATTTTGCCGCACCAAAACGGAAAAATTACCGCCGAGCAGGTGGCTCAAGTCTGCAAGGATCATTGGCAAGATGACAACCCGGAGTTTGCCCCCCAACCTAAAGTAGTGTATATTTCGTTCCCGACCGAGTTCGGCACACTCTACACCAAACAGGAACTGGGCGATTTGCGCCGCGTATGTGATGAGCACAACCTCTATCTTTTTATGGACGGTGCGCGCTTGGGCTACGGGCTGGCCGCACCGGGAAACGACGTTACCTGGGCGGATATTGCCGCATGTTGTGACGCGTTTTATATCGGCGGCACCAAACTGGGCGCGCTACTAGGCGAAGCCGTCGTTTTGGTCAACCCGAAATTGCAAAAAGATTTTCGCTACATTATGAAACAGCGCGGCGCGATTTTAGCCAAAGGCCGTATTTTGGGCATTCAATTTTTAACGCTTTTACAAGACGGTTTGTATGAAAAACTCGGCGCACACGCCGACCGCTTGGCGTTGCAGATCCGCACCGCGTGCCAAGAGGCCGGGCTAAATTTTTTATACGATTCCCCCACCAACCAACAGTTCCTCGTTATGCCTAACGATGTGCTTAAAAAATTAGAGCAAACGTATGCGTTTTCGCATATCGCTTCCCACGGCAAGAACGAAACCGTGATTCGCATTTGCACCAGTTGGGCCACGCAAGAAAGCGACGTCAAACAGCTCGTTGCCGACCTCAAACAACTTATGGGGAAATAGTATGCTACACATCGGATGTCATTTGTCATCGTCGGACGGATTTGAGGCCATGGGGAAAACCGCGCTTGAAATCGGCGCGGACACGTTCCAATTTTTTACGCGCAATCCGCGCGGCAGCAAAGCCAAAGCCATTGACCCCAAAGACGCGGCCGCGCTTTGCACGCTGTTAAAGGAAAATCATTTCGCCCCTATTATTGCCCACGCGCCTTACACGTTAAACCCGGCCTCGGCCGAGGCCACAACGCGCGAGTTTGCATTACTTACTATGCAAGATGATCTTAACCGCATGGAATATGTGCCGGGCAATTTGTACAATTTTCACCCGGGTAGCCATGTGGGGCAAGGGGTGGAAAAAGGCACGCAGTTTATCATTGAACTGTTAAATGAAATTTTAACTTCTAAACAAACCACCACCGTGTTATTGGAAACGATGTCCGGCAAAGGCAGTGAGATCGGCGGCCGTTTTGATGAACTGAAACGCATTTTAGACGGTGTAAAATTAAATAAAAAAATGGGCGTTTGTTTAGACACTTGCCATATTAACGACGCCGGATACGATTTAACAAAACTAGACGACGTGCTAACCGAGTTTGATAAACAAATCGGTTTAAAACTTTTAAAAGCCGTTCACTTAAACGACAGTTTAAACCCTGTCGGTGCACACAAAGACCGCCACGCCGTAATCGGCGGCGGTACGATCGGCACCAAAACGCTCGCCACCGTCATCAATCATCCCGCCCTCAAAAATCTGCCTTTCTGCTTGGAAACTCCTAACGATTTAGACGGCTACGCACGCGAAATAAAACTACTGCGCAGTTTGGCTCGTTAAACAGAGTCCAAAAGACCCAGCCGGGTCTGGGTCTAAAGACTCTGTTTTCTCTGTCCATACTTCAATATAGTATAAGTATGAAAAAATCTATACTTTTGTTTTTAGTTGCCTGTTTAGCGGCCAACAGCGCATGGGCCGGTTTTCCGCCCACAGGCGGTGCACGCGCGTTGTTGCGCAGCGCCCGCATGGGAAAACCGTTTTTAAACCCGTTACGCAGTTCTCCGACAGTTTCACCCCATTTTTTATATCACAAATTTTCATCGCCCCAAGCGATGTCCGCGCATGATGCCTTGGAAAATTCAGTTAATTTATTAGCCAACGCTGCCTTAGAAAGATCCCTTTTTGTACCGCCTTCCATTAAACCGCTGGATAACAATATCCAACGCTTTGTTTTTACAGTTTCCCCCAAAGGGTACAACACGGAGCCCGTCGGTTCCGGCTTTGTATTTGCCCAGAATTTGCCCAACGGCACGGTGCGTTTGTGGGGCATTACCACCGCCGATATCGCCACCCGGACCGGACCGGATGTGCGCCTAACTTTTACTATTCCGCAAGAACGTCCCATTTCATTCCCGGGCAAAATTGTTGCGCAAGGAAGTGCGGACGGAAGCAATGCGGCGTTAATTGAAGTGCCGGAAGATATCGCCGAAGTGGCGTTGCCGGTAATTCCCAGCACCCGCAACACCGTAAACGGAGGCGCGTTAGCGTATGGTTTTCATGATGACGGCAATTTGTATAAAATGGGTCTGGCTCCGTTTATGCAGACCAGCGAACGCGGCCTTGCGCATACGTCGCAGCTCTATTCCCCTTTGGCTATGCAAGGCGGGCTTGTAGTGGATGCGAATGGTCATGCCTTGGGCATTTACAACACGTCTTACGACGCCGCCGGAAAAGCAGGCACGTGGGTCCCCCCGCACAAACGCAAATTCTTCAAAGACGGTTTAAACGCAGTGAGCGAGTTTATCCCTTTGAAACACGTAGAATATTTATTGCGCGAATATGAAACGCCGCATAGTGCCGCACGGGTCGTTTTGTTTAACGGACAAATCGTCGGCAAAATTGAACTTAACGAAAGCATTATGCAAATAGACGTTACGTATGATAACGCAACTCCGGCCACGTTAGACAAAAATCCGCTCTGGTCGTTGCACGATTTAGATAAATTTATCCCGGACTTAGACCACGCCACGCGGGTGTATGTGCATATTGCCGGCCCGGACGGACAGTATAAATATACGTATGACCTGGATCTGAAAAAGAATCGGTTTTTCCGGGTAGATGGGATGTTATAATTTTAGCAGTTAAAAAAAGAAACCCGTTCATTGGAACGGGTTTCTTTTTTAAAAAGTGGACCTGACGAAGACCCAACTTGCGACCTCCTCAGCCGCAACGGCGTTGCCGTAGCGCCTGCCGTCAGCCACATTTTCAAAAAAAACCCACGCTCTCGCGCGGGTTTCTTTTTTAAAAAGTGGACCTGACAAGGATCGAACTTGCGACCTCCTGCATGCCATGCAGGCGCTCTCCCAGCTGAGCTACAGGCCCGTTATGTATTTATTATATCAGTTTTATCCAAAAAGTGCAAACCGTTCCATTAGCTCATCGCGTTCCGCTGTAACAATGCGACCCATAAGGCGTCTTTTTTTGCGTGATGTTTTGACAAAGTTTTTCCCCTTTATAATCCCCATAAGTACAGCAGTTGAAACCCCGACTTGTATGCTCCCACTGAAGCGTAATATGAGGATTATACAATGTACAGCTAGTGCGGGGAGGTCCGCCCACCACGGAATTAGCATACGTAAATTCACACTGCCATTTATCCGTTTTAAAGAGAGTTCCACTTGCATTCATTGGATATTCAATAGACAGTTCGTCCGCACGCGACGCATATACACCGTTGGCCAAATGATAAACTTGTTGTGCATCTACAATGGCTTTACTGATAGTTACCAGTTGTGTAAACCGTGCCTTTGCCACCGTTAACTGATATTGCGGCAACGCCACCGCCGCCAAAATGCCGATGATAAGAACAACGACTAATAATTCAATAAGCGTAAAACCGGAGCGAAGCGGAGCCCCGGAAGGCCGGAGTCCGGGGCCTATTCCTTTAGAATCAGGTGTCATCCCCGAGGTTGGCGGCGTGCAACGTGCGGCCCGCAGGGTTCGGGGATCTTCTCCTTGTGTTTTCCAAGCGGTTGAGATACCCGACAAAAACCTTCGGGTATGACATTTATTATTAACATCTTTTCCATTTTCTCTTTGCATACAAAGCTCCTTAATGATATCCTTATCTCATTAAATAAAATGTAGCAAAAAAAAAAACGATGTCAAGCAAAAGTTTTTCTTCAGCAAATTAACGACGTTATTTCATACAATAAACGTATGCCGTGGTATAAAGATAAAATTTTGTGGCAGATTATAGCGGTTTGCGCAAGTATTAAACTGGCAACTTTGCTGTGCTTGTATTTTTTCGGACCGCTGGGCGAAGAAGTGCTTGCGTTCCCCGACTCAATTACCTACGTTTATCCCGCACAAACTTTTTTGGCTTACGGTCAATTTTGGGAGGCCGTATCCGCCAGTCCGCTCCTCATGCGCACGCCGGGATATCCCGCATTTTTGGCACTTGTGCAATTTGTAACCGGTAATATGACATGGGCCGTGGCCGCCGCACAAAACCTTTTATCTCTTGTACTTTTACTGCCCGTTTATTTAACAACACGCCGCTTGGCTGATTTATCCGCCGCCCGTTGGGCCGCCGGGTTTTGTGCGGCAAGCGTGTTATATTTCTCGCTATCGTTTGCGGTATTAACGGAAACCTTGTGTGTGTTTCTGCTCGCGTGGTTTGTGTTTTTGGCGGTGCGGTGGTTGGAAAATCCGCAAGCGCGTGATCTAATAGGGGCCGCCGTATTATTAGCCGCGGCTGTCTATGTGCGCCCTGCTGTGTATTATTTTGTGCCGATGGCATTTATGTTGTTGTTAGCACTTGCTTTACGCCAAAAATCGCGTACGCTTTTTAAGCAAACGGTACTTTGTTTTATGGTGCCGCTGATCGTTTCAATCGGGGCGTGGCAAGTGCGCAATAAATATCAAACGGGGTACGGCGGGTTTACATCCGTCGGCGCGTATAATCTGTATATTTGGAACGAAGATTTTATCGCTAAGCAAAGCGGGCTGACCGTGCCGCAAGCGCATCAAAAATTACTGGCGCTGTTGCCCGCCGGATTTGACACGTGGCCGGCTCCCGCACAGGTAAAAGAATATAAACGCTTAGCCGCGCCGTTACTTAAACAAAGTTGGAAACACCGTCTGACGCACTGGCCGCTGTGGGCCGGAAAAACGCTCCTGGGCACCAATCACGTGCATTTAACGCGCCTGTTGTTAGCACGCGCCGATGAGCCGGAAAAAACGCTCAATCAAACAGCTCTTTTGCCGCGTCCGTGGCTCTCTACACTAGCGGAAAAACTACTATTTGTTTTAGCATTTCTGCAAATAATAAGCGTGGTATTTTTGGGAAGTTGGGGGCTGTGGCAACTAGCCAAAACCCATGTTAAAACAGCTTTGTTTTTGGGAATATATATCGGTTACTTTTGGGCCGTGGGGTCCGGTTTCTTTGGCACGTACGCGCGGCTTCGCGCGCCGTTTGAATTTGTGCTTTGTATCACGGCAGGTATCGTGGCAAGCACGTGGCTTGCGCAACATAAAAACTCATCAAAAAACTAATAACCTACTGCCAAACTTTCAATTAAAAAAGAGGGAAATTTACACTTACGCATTTTGGCCTGCGTTGTTTTGACATCATACGGCTCGCGAAAAAACGTAAATGTACCCGCTTTTGTATCCCACATGCCAAAAGAGGCCTGCGGGTTTTTATCACGCGGTTTACCGACGGCACCGGGGTTGATCACATAACGTGAATGGCGGGTAAAATTGATGACGGTTTTATCTGTGCTGCACAGCGTAACCGAGCAGCTGCGCGGCGTGCCTTTCATGGAAAACGGCAGATGGGTGTGTCCTACAAAACAAACCGTCCCTTCCCACAACGGCAAATATACCTGAAATTGTTTTGCGCTGGAGAAATACTCTTTAATCGGGTCGGCCGGCGTGCCGTGTACAACGCAGAAACTGGGCATCTGTACCCGGTCGGGCAAGGTGGCTAACGCATCCAATGACGCCGAGGAAAGCATTTTGCGGCTTTTTTCCAACGCCAAACGCGCATCATAATTAAAGAAAGCTTCCAACTCCGGTTGGTGCAAAGCCGCATCGTGATTGCCCAGCACACACGCCAGTAGCGGCAACTTTAAAATTTTTTGCACGCATGCTTCCGGGTCCGGCCCGTAGCCGATTAAATCGCCACAGAAAATAAACCGCTCCGCCTGTTCTTTATCTAACCGCTCCAAACAAGCGTTCAACGCTTCCAAGTTGCCGTGCACGTCGGAAAATACACCTACTTTCATTAGGCCTCCGCAAGGGCTTCTATGGCTTCTTTCTTTTTAACGTCTTCGGGGTTGGTGCGGTCTGCCAAGTTCACAGACATTACCTTAGACACCCCGCTCTCTTCCATCGTAATACCGTAGAGCATACGCGCCGCTTCCATAGTACGTTTGTTGTGCGTAACAACGATAAATTGCGTAGTTTTGGAAAATTCTTTAATGAGGTTTACGTAGCGTTCCACGTTGGCTTCGTCCAAAGCGGCATCGGCTTCGTCCATAATGCAGAACGGCGAGGGGTTGTGCGTAAAGAAAGCAAACAATAGCGACATCGCCGTCAACGTTTTTTCGCCGCCGGACATAGAGGTAATGTTAAGCAATTTTTTACCCGGCGGTTGGGCAAAAATTTCAATACCGGTTTCTAACAAATTATCCGGTTGCGTAAGCACCAAGTCGCACTCGCCGCCGCGGAACAGCGTTTGATAGATATTCTTAAAGTGCATACGCACTTGGTCAAACGTGTAGCGGAAGTTTTCGCGCGTGGTTTGGTTGATTTTGCTAATCGCCGATTTTAAATCTTTTTTCGCGCTTTCCAAATCGTTAATTTGCGTTTTTAGGAAGTTGTTGCGCTCGGTAAGTGCGTCATATTCTTCCGGCGCGGTCATATTGACGGCTCCCATATTTTCAATGCGTTTTCGCATCATTTTTACGCGCTCGTAATCTACGGTTTTATCGCCGTAATTAAGCTGCGCTTCTTCGGGCGTGATGTTCCAACTTTCAAACAAATTGTTTACAACCGTCGTGCGTTGGCGGCGCGCATTGGAAAGGGCGTTTTCCAAATCGTTCTTTTTGATCGTCAAGTCGGAAAACTCTTTTTTGCACGCATTGAGCGCGGTTGTTTTTTCGTTAAATTCTTTTTTAAGGGCTTCTACTTCGCCGCGCATTTGATGCTCGGTCAGTTCCAACTGCGCTAGCGCATCGCGCTCGGAAGAAAGCTTGGCTTGCGTAGACAGTTTTTCTTCGGCCAAACTTTTTAAGCGCAAGTTGGACGAAGCGATTTTTTCGTTACGTTTGCCTTCGCTGTCGGTTAAGCTATTAAATTCAAATTCGGTAGATTTTAAATCTAACTCCACGTTATTTTTCTTAATACGCACGTCGTAGAGTTTAGCACTTAGTTCATTAAGCGTGCCTTTTAAGGTTTCGGCCTGCGCGCGCAAATCGGTTTGTTTTTGTTTTAATTCTTCGCCGCGTTGTTGCGTTTGCGCGTGGCGCGTTTTTAATTCTTCTACTTGTTTTTTGAGCGCCTCCACCGTTTGTTTGCGGTTATCTACGCGCAAGGTAATTTCTTGTTTGCGACGGGCGGCACGGTCCAGTTCCTGTTTCGTTTGCGCAATTTGACGTTCTTGGTTAGTGCGTTCGTTTTGCACCGTGTTGAGCGCCACAGCGGTTTCCTGCAATTTTGTACGCAAAGTTTTTAAATTTTCTTCGGCTTTTTGCAACGCTTCGTAATTAGTAATAATTTCTTTGGACAATGTTTCTTCTTCGGCCGATTTAGCTGTCATTTCGCCGCGGACGGTTTCTTCTTCGCCCCAGTATGCTTCCGGGGCGCGCACGTCTTTTGCACCGCCGCCAATGAAAAACTCATCTTGCACCGTACCGTCTTGGTAACTGTATCCGCCGATGATATAGTCCACTAAATTTTCCAACTCCGGCTGATACGAAAGTTGCGCCTTGAGCGCGTTTTGCGGCGCGGTATGTTTAGCCGCAGGTACTTTGGATAAAACGATAAATTTAGCACGCGCTTTGCCGTGTTCTTTAAGTAGCGTGACGGCGGCAGTAACGGTCTTTTCGCTCTCGCACATCACCGCGTCTAAGTATTTTCCAAACGCTTCTTCTACGATAACACCTAACTCCGCCGGATATTTTAACGCTTTGCGAAGTGTGCCTTTTACGCCGGAAAGTCCGCTCTTGCTGACCAGTTGCGCCCCCACCCAGTACGGGTCGTTTTTACCTTGGGTTTGAATCATCTCCAACTTGGCTTTTAGTCCGGCTACGGCTGATTTGACGGCGGATAATTTTTCGTTAAGCGTACTGCGCTCTTGTTGGAGTTCGCGCAAAGCAGTTTCGCTCTTGGAAATATCTTCGCGTGCTTGGTTAGCGGCGGCTTGTGCCGTCTCTACGCGCGAAACGATTTCTTTTAACTTTTCTTCTTGCTCGGCGAGGCCTTGCGTTTGTGTTTGGCTGACTTTTTCGGCCGCAATTAAATCTTCGTTTTCGCGCTGGGCGGAAGATTCCTCCAGCGAAATGCGGTTGGAAACTTCCATCTGTTTTTGCACGATGTTCATTAGTTCGCCCGATGCACGTTGCAAATCACTTTCCGCTTGGCGCAAATCGTTTTCTAACTTTTGCGCGGCGGCGGTTTGTTCGTTGTAATTTTTTTGCAAGGGGTCTAATTCCGCGCTGACTTGCGCCAACTGTTCTTTGAGTTTGGCAATCGTCGGCACGAGCTCTTGCAAACGGTTTTGTCCGCGCTGGGCTTCCGCGCCGGAGGCGGCTACTTGGGCGGTCAGTTCGGCCGTTAAGTTGTCGCAGTTTTTAATCGCGCCTTCCAACAAACCCACTTGGTATTTGCTGGCGGAAATTTTTTCGTTAAACTCCGCCATCTCTTTTTGTTTGTGCGTTAAATTAAGGTCTAACGCCGCACACGCGCCTTCTTGGGCAGAAATGCGGTTTTCCAAATCGTTTTGTTTAGTAACAATAGGGTCTAATTCGGCGGTGTGTTTGGCAATAAGTCCGTCGGCTTCTTTAATAGAGCAAACGGAAATAGCAATTTCGCTTTCTTTGAGTTCTTCGCGGTACTTTTGATAGAGCCGCGCTTTTTTAGCTTCGCTGTCTAACTTTTTGATTTGCTCTTGGATAAGCGCAACCGTATCCGCTAGACGCGCCAGATCCAAATCTACGCGCTCCAAGCGGCGCACGCATTCTTCGCGTTTGGCTTTATATTTGGATACGCCGGCGACTTCTTCAAACATTTCGCGGCGTTGTTCGGCCGACGCGGAAAGCACGCTTTCCACACCGCCCTGGTCAATAATTGCGTACCCTTCGCCGCCGATACCGGTATCTAAAAACAGATCGCGGATATCGCGCAAGCGGCATTGGACTTTATTTAAAAAATATTCACTTTCGCCGGAGCGGAAAATTTTGCGGGTAACGGTAATTTCGTTAAAATCTAAGGGAAGTTGGCGCGACGCATTATCAAAAATCATGCTCACTTGCGCCATATTTAAAGGAGCGCGTTTAGCCGTACCGTTGAAAATAATATCCACCATGGACGCCGAACGCAACGCTTTCCAACTCATCTCGCCGATCGTCCAGCGCACGGAATCAATCACGTTAGATTTACCGCATCCGTTCGGGCCAACCACGCAGGTAATGCCCGGTTCAAAATCAAGGCGGGATTTATCGGCAAACGACTTAAACCCCATAATCTCTATTGCTTTTAAATACATAATCTTCCCCTAGGTATATAGGTTGATTATAGCATTTTACCCTATTATATAGGTAAAAAAGCGGGAAAACGACTCCCTACGCGAACGGAGGAATTGACCCCCGAGGGACATAAGACGAAAAAAAATGCTTGCAAAATTTAATTTTTTTTATTACACTTGATGTGTACGTTAGTGTACGTTAATATTAACGACGATCCTTATAAGGAGGAGTTTAACAATGGCTGAAAAAGTATTGAAAGTAGGCATGGACCGCGAAGACGGTTTCTTGTACTACATTGACAAAGACGGTGATATCGCCCGTGTGCAAATGGCCCGAAAAGAAAAAGGATATCTCTATTTCTTAGATAAGAAAGGTGATATCTCTCGCGCCAAAATGGTAAACGCCAAATAAGTTTACGTTTTGCCAAACACCCCGCTCGTTTGAGTGGGGTGTTTTCTTTGGTAAAAGGAACACTCCCGAAACCGGGGGGTGTTTTCTTTGGTAAAAGGAACACTCCCGAAACCGCGGGGTGTTTTTTGTTGGTAAAAGGAACACGCCCGGGTTGGGGGTGTTTTTGTACTTTTTCCCTCAAACACATTTCTCACCTGATTTTCAAACTATTAAAATTCATCGTAATTTTAACAAACCGCCAAATTTTGCTTGACAGATCAAAAAAAAAAACGATAATAAAGGGACGGATAAAAAAACAAGGAGTCCAAATATGAACAACAAACAAGCGTTTACGCTCATTGAATTATTAGTAGTGGTACTTATTATTGGCATACTCGCGGCCGTGGCTCTGCCACAGTATCAAAAAGCCGTGGAAAAATCTAAGGGGGCACAGGCACTTACTTTATTAAAATCGGTCTATCAGGCCGCCAAGGCCTATCAGTTAGCCAACGGAAGTTGGCCCAGCTCCATAGACGAACTGGCCGTAGATATCCCTTGGACCGGACATGAAAAATGGTACGAAACGGGGGCTTATAAAGCCCCACTTTCCAACGGGGAATGGTCCTTGCAGCTTTTTAGCAGCCCGGATAGCCACGGGAACGGTGTATCTATCGGGCGCATTTCGGGCCCGTATCAGGGAACGGCTTTTGAAATATACGCAGACCGCCCCGGCGATTTTCCGACAGAAAGTATTTTCTGCGCAGAGGGTTACTCCCGCAGTTATGTACAACATAAATTTAGCAAAAACAAGGGTGCATATTGCCAACAAATTTTCCGCGGAACTGAAATTCCGAATTTCACGGGCGGGATGAACTATTTTTTATTTACCAACTAAAAATTGCTTCTGCTCTTTAAGCGGGGTGTTTTTTAGTAAGGCATGCTATTCCAAAAAGTAACAATTATAATGGTAATTACCATTAACCCAATCGTGTGTCGTTTTGTGGGCAACGGAACGGCAAACCTCGTCCATCATTGTATTTTGCACGCCGCAACAACTGGTTTTGCCCGCAGTGGAGACGTCCGATCCCACGGCATGGTTAAACGACTTTTGCACATACACATCTTTAGACCATTGCGCACAACCGACATAATGTCCTCCGATAATAATACATTCCATTCCGTCCGGATAAAATGCGGACGGAATAGAACTGTTCGTCCACCCTACATTTTGCTTCACTTCAGCTCCGCTTGTAATATCTATATCTACATCACGCACATCATTCGGATAAAATCCATTGGCTAAATAATATACTTCCGCACCGTCATGCAACGCTTTCACGCGCACTAACATTTGCGTAAGCCGGCTTTTAGCTACCGCTTTTTGATACTGCGGAACCGCAACCGCCGCGAGTATGCCGATAATAAGTACCACTACTAATAATTCAATCAACGTAAATGCTTGCTTGTTTTTCATACAACCTCCTTTTTATCATTAAATAAAATGTAGCAAAAAAAAAAAACGATGTCAAGTTTTATTTTTT
>NZ_CACVRB010000015.1:0-27641 GCF_902756455.1 Candidatus Avelusimicrobium caledoniensis
AAAATTTACAAACTCGCTACCCGCTCAAACATGTAAATTTCCTTTTCCGATTTGGCGCTTTTTGTAAACGGTGCTAAAGGGGCGGATAAACAACAAAAACATTACAGAATAACACGAAGTTCCCCTCTTACGAAAGATAACATCATCAGCTTACAGAGGTTTGAGGCCTTATGCCCGTGCGGCGAGCACTTGACAAATCAAAAAAAAAAACGATAATAAAGGGACGCAAAAACAACAAGGAGCAAACATTATGAAAAACATAAATAATAATTTGTCATCCCGTGAGGCCTCTGCACGGGATCTTCCGCCGGATCAATCTGTCACCGTTATTAAACAAGGAATAACGACCTATTTCAATAAAGAAAGACGAAGATCCCGGATAAAAACCTTCCGGGATGACAGCTCTTTATATCATAACGGCTTTACGTTAATTGAATTATTAGTGGTTGTACTTATCATCGGCATTTTGGCGGCGGTAGCGGTGCCGCAATACCAAAAAGCAGTGGAAAAATCAAAAGCCACGCAAGCATTGACGCTACTTAAAAGTATTTCCCAAGCGGCTGAAGAATATTATTTAGCAAACGGTTCAGAATTTACATCTTTTGATGATTTGTCCGTAGATATTCCTTGGACCGGAAACATAAAAGCACATTCCGGTTTCTCTGAAGTTAAATCAAATAATGATTGGTCTTTACAACTGGACTCAAGCACCTCCGGATGGGTAATTATATACATCTTCCGAATCTCCGGTAAATATAAAGGGGGAGGATTTCATCTTGTATTACACCGGCAAACGACAAACCAACACACCAATGAACCTATCGGTTGCTCCGAATTATTAAGCGGCTCCTATGCTTTTTCTTTATCCGAAGGGGCTTATTGCCGTGAGATTATGAAAGGCACATTAAAATCAACCGATAGTTTTCACCGATCTTATACTTTATAAGTGGATACCTGTGTTATAAAAAAGCACCGCAGGTACGCAAGGAGAACGCAACAACGAAATGGACCAAATAATGCTGCGAGTTGAGCACGAAACGGCCCGCCACCCCAAGACTATCATTGTAGATGATTGCCTTGATTTTTCAAAACCGCTCCAAGTTGCGCGGGCTAGTTGCCCGCATAGGCGTAATGATAGTTACGTCAAGGGCAAGGGACGCGCAAATTGGCAGGTTTTGGAAAATTGTTGGCCCAAATAGCAAACGTCCGTAAAAGTTGGTTCACTTTTACGAACGTTGCGAAAACGCAAGTTTGCAACAGTTGTTCATAAAAAAGCCCTGCGTAACGCAGGGCTTTTTCGTGTGCAAAAGAGATGTTTATTTGTTGCTTACAAACACCCCGGGGCCCATCGTAGAGCTCATAGAGATGCTCTTTACATAGATACCCTTAGAGGTGCTCGGTTTTACACGGATGATCGTGTCCATAACCGCTTTTGCATTTTCCGCCAATTTGGCAGCGTCAAAAGACGCTTTACCGATAATGGCGTGTACGATACCATACGTATCGGCTTTGAACTCAATACGACCGGCTTTTAAAGCTTTGATCGTGTTGGCCAAATCAAACGTAACCGTACCGCTTTTCGGGTTCGGCATTAAACCGCGCGGCCCCAAAATTTTGGCGGCTTTAGCGAGGTCTTTCATCGTGTCGGGCGTAGCGACGAGGACATCAAAGTCAATTTTACCTTTAATGACTTCTTCTACAATGTCTTCGGCACCTACGCGGTCGGCCCCGGCTTTTTGCGCCTCTTGGGCGTGTTCGCCTTTGGCGATGACAGCGATGCGTTTGGTTTTACCTGTACCGTGCGGCAAAGCTACCGTCGTGCGGACTTGTTGGTCGGCCTTTTTGGTATCAATGCCTAATTTCACGTGCAATTCTACCGTTTCGTCAAATTTCGCTTTCGCGTTATTTTTTACGATTTCGGCAGCTTGTTCAAACGTATAGGTTTTGCTTTTATCGTACGCTTTTACAGCGGCTTGCATTCTTTTTCCCATCTAAATACTCCTTAGGTTCAAACGGGCTCGCGCCCTCCCTGATTAAAATTTATTTTACTACGTCTACACCCATGCTGCGGCAGGTACCTTTTACCATTTCCGCGGCGGCTTTTACGTCCTTCGTGTTCAAATCGGGCAATTTTTGAGCCGCGATTTTTTCACATTGGGCTTGGGTGATCTTGCCGACTTTATCTTTGTGCGGAGCTCCGGACCCTTTAGCGAGTTTGAGCTCTTTGATAATCAGCGTGGCCATAGGCGGCATCTTGGTAATAAAGGTGAAAGAGCGGTCTTCAAAAACAGTGATGATGACCGGGATCTTAATACCTTTTTCCATTTTAGCCGTCTTGGCGTTGAATTGTTTGCAGAACTCCATGATGTTCACGCCGTGTTGACCCAAAGCCGGACCCACAGGCGGGGCCGGGTTGGCTGCACCGGCAGGAATCTGCAATTTGATATAACCTTTTATTTTTTTCTCTTTTGCCATTTTATTGTTACTCCATTTTTACTGCAATACTGCGGTAAAATCTAGTTCTTTTCCACTTGCAGGAAGTCCACTTCCACGGGGGTAGCGCGGTCAAACACGGTAACCATTACTTTGAGTTTGTTTTTCTGTTCGTTGACTTCTTCTACCACGCCGATAAAGTGTTTGAACGGACCTTCGGTAATGCGTACACTTTCGCCGCGTTCAAATTCCACCAAGCGTTTGGGTTTACCGGACGGATTATCGGTCAGTTCCAAGATACCGGCAATTTCTTCTTCCGGCAACGGAACCGGGGTGGGATCACCCAAAAATCCGGTTGCACCCGTGATTGATTTGATAAACCAATAAGTTTCGCTGGTCATATTCATTTCTACCAGCACATAACCCGGGAAAAATTTGCGTTTGCGCAAGATCTTTTTGTTTTGTTTGACTTCCACTACTTCTTCAGTAGGAACTAACGCGTTGAAAACACGGTCCGAAAAACCGCGGATTTCCGTGTTGAGTTTAATTCTTTCGCAAACTTTATCTTCGTACCCGGTTTGGGTATGCACGACGTACCAAGCTCTTTCTTCAGCCATTAGTGCCCCCCAACCACTTTGCCAAGCAGACCCGTCAGGCCCCAGTCAATTACACCCACGTAAATAGCCACGAGCACAACGACAATACCCACGAGCACTGTGGACCAAAATACTTCGCGCCGGGAAAGCCACGTAGACTTTTTGAGCTCGCCAATGGATTGCTTCACAAAATCGATTGCTTTTGTCATAAAAATGTATCCTTACGTAAGATGCAGGAGCGGAAGGACTCGAACCTTCAGTCCCGGTTTTGGAGACCGGTGGTTTACCAGTTAACCGACGCTCCCACTAAAATTTTACGAAGCTTTTCCTTCTTTGTGGACAGTGCTTTTTCCGCATTTTTTGCAGAACTTGTTCACTTCCAATTTATATTCTTTCTTTTTACCGCGCACTTGATAGTAGTTTCTGTTTTTGCATTGTGTGCAAACCAGCGCGATTGTAATTCTTTCACTTGCCATCTTGTTTATCCTTAGTTAATAGGGCACAGGCCCAGATAAAGGGTTAGTTCTTTGTGGGGGCGCGGCAGGCGCCCCCACGAAGAGAACTAAACAATATGTTACTACTCAATAATTTTGGTTACTACACCAGCGCCTACGGTGTGGCCGCCTTCGCGGATAGCGAAGCGCAAGCCTTCTTCCATGGCTACCGGGGTAATAAGTTTAACTTCAATTTCCGCATTGTCGCCGGGCATGATCATTTCTTGTTTGAAAGAAAGTTCGCCGGTTACGTCAGTGGTGCGGAGGTAGAATTGCGGTTTATAACCCGGAGTTAACGGGGTATGGCGGCCGCCTTCTTCTTTTTTCAAGATGTAAACTTGACCGATGAAATGTTTGTGCGGGTTGACCGTTTTCGGCGCAGCCAATACTTGACCGCGTTCTACTTGGTTCTTTTCAATACCGCGCAGCAAAATACCTACGTTATCGCCGGCGATACCTTCGTCCAAGAGTTTGCGGAACATTTCAATACCGGTGGCAACGGTGTTCAGGGTGTCGCGGAAACCAATGATTTCAAGCGGATCACCTACGTGCACCTTACCGCGTTCAATACGACCGGTGGCTACCGTACCGCGGCCGGTGATAGAGAAAACGTCTTCTACGGCCATCAAGAACGGTTTATCGGTTTCGCGTTTGGGTTCGGGGATCCAGGAATCTAACGCGTCCATCAAGCGGTGAATGCTGGGTTCACCGAGTTCGCCTTGGTCGCCTTCAATGGCTTTCAAGGCAGAACCGCGGATAATCGGCGTGTTGTCGCGGTCAAAATCGTATTTGCCTAATAATTCGCGGACGTCTTCTTCCACGAGATCCAACATGTCTTTATCGTCAACTAAATCAGCTTTGTTCAAGAATACGACGAGTTTCGGTACGTTCACCTGTTTAGCCAACAATACGTGTTCGCGGGTTTGCGGCATCGGACCGTCTTCGGCGGATACTACCAAGATAGCACCGTCCATTTGCGCGGCACCGGTGATCATGTTTTTAATGTAGTCAGCGTGGCCGGGGCAGTCAATGTGCGCGTAGTGGCGTTTGTCAGTTTCGTATTCTACGTGAGAAACGGCTACGGTTACAATTTTAGAAGCGTCACGGACTACACCGCCTTTGGCGATATCCGTGTAAGCCATAGCTTTGGCTTTACCTTCTTTGGCTAATACTTTCGTAATAGCAGTGGTAAGAGTGGTCTTACCGTGGTCCACGTGACCAATCGTACCGACGTTTACGTGCGGTTTGCTGCGGGAAAATTTTTCCTTTGCCATTTGTTTAGTTCTCCTAATTTTAATTTGTACTGCTTTTTAAAATAAGCTGGGAGTGGGAATCGAACCCACGACCTTCTCCTTACCATGGAGATGCTCTACCGACTGAGCTACCCCAGCATGTTACTACTGGTACTGCATACTTCAAATCTGCTAAGCTGGGAGCGGGAATCGAACCCACGACCTTCTCCTTACCATGGAGATGCTCTACCGACTGAGCTACCCCAGCAGAAATGTTCAAAGCGGGCGATGGGAATCGAACCCACGTCACAAGCTTGGAAGGCTAGTGTTCTACCATTGAACCACGCCCGCAGAAAACAACAATTTATTATATCAAAAAAACACGGGCATGGGAAGTAATTTCCCCGCCTTACTACCGATAAAAACGACCCCCTTTGCGGAGGTCTTTTATATATTATAGCATAGAGCAAGAAATTTTGGCAAGAGGTTTATTGGTATGTCCAAGAAATGTAGGTAACGCCATCCCCTCCTGCGGTAGTGGTCCTGCCTGTGTAAAAATACAATTTCTAATTTAATAATTTTCCGTCGTCTAAACAAATCGTATATCCGTAATATTCATACGATTGCGCGAGCGAGTTACGCGGCACTTTGACGGTTTTATCGTACTTGGCTTTTTCTTTCATAAGATAATAATAAGGAACGCTCTTTTTGGGCTCTGACGGTGTTTCTTTTGCCAAAATAAAGTAGCGGTTTTGGGTCTTGCTGACCGGCATAAAATAGACACCGAGTTCTTTGCGCAGCGTTTCCGTATCGCATTTAGTTTGTTTGGCTAAGAAATTGAGCTCCCGGCGGGAAATTTCTATATATCCCGCGTTTTTAAGTTCACTTTCCAACTTGGCCATTTGCGTCAGCAATTCTTGCGTGGGCGGCACGGACTCGTTGGGCAACAAGAACGATTTTTTGTTCTGCAACGCTTCGGTATAAGCGTGATAACCGTTATCGGTAAGTGTATTATCTTCGTTAAAAATTTTATGGCCTTGCAAGTCACGCAATTTAAATACATCTTGCACCGGCACGCCGGCCCGTTGGAAAACGCCCACCGCATCTTGCCCGACATATTGCCGCAACGCGTTATAGCCCGAAAGCGTCAAAATTTCACGCTCAAAAGCCGTACCTTTATTAAGTGTTACTACGTAATCGGTAGGGACGGTGGGATATTTATTTTTCAAATAATCAACGCCGCGGCGTTGTTCGGCCTTGTGAATAGCGGCAAACGTCCGGCGCATATCGTCCGTCAGTTCGCTTACGTCGGGCTTAATAGCGTAGCGTTGTTTGAGCGCGGCGAGCATTTCGGCATCGCTCATATAGTCCGGCTCTAAATTTACCAAGCGGTTGCGCGCAATTAAATTAAGCGGCTCTACGGCTAACGCCGAGCGGTAAAACTCCGCTGCTTGTTTTTTGTCGCCCTGATACTCTACGATTACTCCTTTGCCGACCAACGAATTGACATTGGCCGCATTAGATTCCAGCGACTTAGTATACCACGCAAAAGCGTCTTCGTTTTTCTGCCGCTTGAGGGCAATATCGCCTAACATAGAATAAGCATAAGATAAATACGGAGATGTGTGCGTCATCAAACCAAGTGCTGTTTGAAACGCTTTTTCGGCACCGTCTAAATCTTCCAGCGTCAAGAGTGCCCCCGCCAAAGAAAGTTGGGTATCTGCATTTTTGGGAGCTAAACGCACGCAACGGGTAAATGTTTCTTTGGCAACCTGATACTGTTGTGCGGCAAATTGTTTTTTGCCTTCATCCAAACACGCAGCCGCCTTTTTGGACAGCCCGGTTGTATTATTAGCCGCCGACGCAGCCATAAAACCCGCACTAAGCAGTACGGCTATACTAATGAAAAAATGTTTTGCAACACGCATGGAAAACTCCTAACAATTTCTCGGGTTTGGTAAGTTTAACGGGACGCTCAAACTTAAAACCGCTTTCTCTTATTTTAGCAAGATTTTTAGCATACACGCACGCCATCATATAGCAAGGAATCATTTGTAAGCGCGGCAACCGGGCCATATTTTCTTCGGCTTTGCCATAATAATCACGTGCCAAGACAGCCAATTCGCCAAGTGCTTTGGCTAATTTTTCAGACGGTTTTGCGCTTAATACTTCTTCACGCGACAGCCCGTGCTTAGCAAGCAAATCACCCGGCAAATACACCCGGCCCAATTGTGCATCGGCAGGCACATCGCGGATAATATTAGTGAGTTGCACGGCACGGCCCAAGTTATCCGCGAGCGTTTGTGCTCGCGGTCCGCGCACATCTAAAATATCTAGCGTGGCTAGCCCCACGACGACCGCCACGCGGTATAAATACCAATCAAGCGCGCCCAAGGTATCGTAGGGTTTGGCTTGCAAATCGGCGCGCATGCCCTCTATTAAAAGTAAAAAGCGGTCTTTAGCGATAGCAAATTCTTTGACGATAGGAGCGAGCTGTTTGCCCAGTTCGGTTTGGGCGTTGCCGTCAAAAATACGTTCTGTTTCTTCTTGCCAAAAATCTAATTGTTGGTGCGGATCCTGTACATTGGGCTCGTCCGCGATATCGTCCATTAAGCGGCAAAACTCGTAATACGCGGCCAGCGCCGCCCGGCGGCGTTTATTTAAAAAGAAAAACGCCGGGCCGAAACTGGACTTTTTATAAGACGTATTATTTTCTGCCATGTTTTTTTAAGTACGACAACGCCGCCCCCGTGGCGGTAGCGTAAATTGCATTTTTAGGAATTATAAATTGCACACCGTGCATTTTGTGTAACGCTTGGAACACTTTTTTAGCAAACGGAACTTGCGTGAGTGTGCCTGTTAAAATAACGTCTTTAATGCGGTCGTTGCGGCAAGCAAAAACAGCTAACATGCCGATTGTTTGGAACGTCATATTCAAAATACCCAGCGTGATATCTGCCGGCGTAGCGTCGTCTTCCATTTTGCCAAAGTTAGATGCTGTTGTGTCCGGCGGCAAAGTGGGAATTTCGGCCGCGCTGATGTCTTTAATGTTTAAATCTACATTTTCCAACACACCCGTTTGCGCCAGCTCAACTACCGTGCGAAACGACGTAGCACCGCAGATTTTTCCGCACAGCCCCGCCACCGTTCCGCCGCCGACACCGGACCCGCCGATATGCACGATGCCGTCCTTTCCGGCGCGCACAAACGCTGTCCCTGTACCCATGCTGACAATAAGTCCTTCTTTCTTGCCGGATAATTCCAAGCCGCCCAGACCAATGGCTTCAAATTCATCTACTTTGGACGTGGGTATCCCGTAAATTTTTTTCTTAAAGAGCGACGCGCCTACCCCGGTTAAAATAATTTGGGTAACGTCTTTTAGCGAAAGGTTATTTTCATTGATAAACTTGCCCAGCGCGCCATAGGCCGATGTTTGCGGATCGGCCGCTTCCACTTTTAACATGGAAATCAATTTACCGCTGTTTGTATATCCGACGATTTTAGTGGTAGATCCGCCCACATCAATTCCGATCACTACGCTCATAGTTGCTCCTAGTTAAGTCCGATAGATTTTAAGAACGGCTCGTTACTTACCGGGCGGCCTAAAAAGTTTTTGACCATATCTTCTTCTTCAATAGTACCGCCTTTTTCCAAAATTTCGCGGCGGTATTTTAAGCCGGTTTTGGTATCAAAAATACCGTTTTTTTCAAACTCGCTGAAGAAATCTTCCGCAATCACTTCCGACCATAAATAGCCGTAATACCCGGCATCATACCCGCCCATAATGTGCCCAAACGATGCTTGCGGGATCGTATTTTTTTGCAAGTGAATATGGCAGATTTTATCCGTCATGTCGTAATAGAGTTTGGTGGTATCGGGGGTTTTATTTAATGTGTGCAGCGTCATATCGTATTGCGCGAAAAAGTTTTGGCGCAAGTACGCACCCGCCGTGCCGAAATTTTTGGCATCAATCATCCGTTTAATAATATCGTCCGGCAACGGCTCGCCCGTTTTATAATGTTTGCTGATTTTTTTAAGTACCGTCGGGTTCCAAGCCCAACGCTCTAACAGTTGGCTGGGGGCTTCCACAAAATCCCAGCTGACACTCGTGCCCGCTTGCGGGGCATACTTGGCGCGCGTGAGTGCGTTGTGCAAGACGTGGCCGAACTCGTGGAACAAGGTTTCCACTTCGCTGTGTTTTAACAAAGACGGCGTATCTTTAGACGGCTTATTCATATTGGCTACAATCGCCACGAACGGCGTTTGATACGTGCCGTCTTGTTTTTCTTCGCCGCCCACCAAATCAAAACACGCGGCGTGTTTATATTTACCCTCACGCGGGTAAAGATCCATATAAAAATAAGCAATTAAATGTTTGTCTTGCGCGTCTTTAATGGCAAACGCTTTTACATCCTCGTGCCAGACGGGGATATTGACCGGCTCAAACGTAATGCCAAACAAATTACCGAACAAATCTAACATACCGTCCACCACAACTTGCGAGGGGAAATATTCTTTGATTTTTTCGCTGTCTAAGTTAAGATATTCTTTGCTGTATTGATAGCCCCAGTACGCACTTTCCCACGGGAAAATTTCGCGTGATTTTTTGCCGGTTTTTTCGTTTTTATAGGCCACCATTTGTTTGGTTTCCGCTTTGCCAAGCGGCGTTAATTTCTTCTGCAAATCTTTCAGAAACGTCATTACGTTTTTGGGGGTTTTGGCCATGCGGTTTTCCAGTTGCACGTCGGCATACGTTTTGTAGCCAAGTAGGTGCGCGGCGTTGCGGCGCAACGTGAGCGATTTTTCTAGCAGTTCCACATTTTTCTCGCCGCCGCGGCGGTTGTATTTATAGTTAAGCTCTTTGCGGGCGTTTTCATCTTCCGCGCTTTTCATAAACGGGATAACGTCGGGGTAATCTAACGTAACGATATATTTGCCGTCATCCGTTTTTTGGAGTTTTTGGATGTAATCTTCGCCCAACCCTTTAAGTTGTTCCGCGGTTACATACAGCGGGTCTTTATATTCGCGGATGTTTTGGTCAAACTCAATGGCGTATTGCGATTCTTCTTTGTTAATGGCTTTGTATTTTTCCAAATCTTCGTCGTTAAGATCCATCCCTTTGTATTTAAAACCGATCAGCATTTCTTTAACAAGTTTTGCTTGCACGGGGTCTAGTTGCGGGTGGGTGTCGGTATATTGGCGGATCGCACGGTAGATATCGCGCCGGGCGGAAATATCCACCATGTATTTACTGATTTGCATTTCAAGTGCGGTAACGGTGTCGCGCAGATTTTTATCGGTAGAAACGTAGCTCAAAAAGCCGCTCACACCCAGTGCCTCGTGGTATTTTTTGAAGATACGGTAATAGCCCAAAATGGTGTTATCAAAGGTGCGTTTTTCGGCGGGGATAGCGATAAACGCGGCGAGGTCTTTTTCCAACTGTTTGCGGGCGGCGGACTCGGTAGGGGCAAGCTCCTCGGCTTTATAGTCAAAGTGTAAAACTCCGTTTTTGTTAAACATAGGTGCCATGGCAACCCCCTCCGTAAATAAACAACATAAAAAAGATATGAGTATGATTTTTTTCGTCATACTCATATCATAGCATTTATGGGGAGCAAAACGGGATGCTACGGCAAATCGTACCAATACCATCCGGACCCCAACCGGCGGTTGGTGCCTTTTTCCAGTTTTTCACAAAAGCGGCCGTCCGAAACATAAGACCCATGATTTGCTTCTATACAAATCATATTTTGTGAGGACATTTTAAAAACGAACCCCGTGCACTTATACGGTCCGTCCGTCCACACTCCTGAAACGCCGCCGCCACTATTGGGGATATTCAACACCACTTCAAAATCTTTCCCTTGACGGACCGATTGCCGGGCTTGCGCAACCGATAAGGAGCAGAAATTATATCCCCCGGTAGGTTCCACCAACGGAACATCTAAGCTTAATTCGTCAAAGCTATCTGCGTATTGTCCGTTTGCCATATAGTACGCATTTTCGGCTTGTGCCAAAGAAGAAACTAATGTTTTGAGTTGCACATTACGGCTTTTCCACACCGCTTTTTGATACTGCGGCAACGCCACCGCCGCCAAAATACCAATGATTAAAACTACAACCAACAATTCAATAAGCGTAAATGCTTGTTTGTTTTTCATACAACCTCCTTTTACCATTAAATAAAATGTAGCAAAAAAAAAAACGATGTCAAGCCCCCCTCCGCTTTTCTGGCACCAGAAAAGTTCGCAAAAGAGTGCCGCCTAGGGGGCGGCCCGCAGGGTTGCTATAAAAAGCACTAAAGGGGGCGGGAAAACAAACAAAAAACCCCGGGCATATACCCGGGGCTTGACAGAAACAAGAGTGTTATTCGCCTTCTGCGGTACGGATCGTACCGTCGGAACGAGGAGACCCTTTGGGGCAGAATTTGCCGGAGCAATAGGATGTGTCTTTATATGTGTTGCTGTTGCACGCACCGGACACGTTGGCGTAACAGACAGAGCCGTCCGAATACGTGTTGCTACCGCACGCACCGCTGCCGTTCCCGTAGCAAGAAGATCCGCCCGAGAACGTAGATTTTCCGCCACAACCTCCCGTCGTATTACTGTAACAGGAAGACCCGTTTGTATAACTGGCCGACCCGCAACCGTACATCGCGTTTGATTGGTTATAACAGGTAGAATGATCGTAGGTACTGCCGCTACCGCAAGCTCTTTTGTTAGACGAGCCGGCACTCTTGGCATAACAGGTAGAATCGGTAAAAGAACTCCCCTCGCATCCGCCGGTACCGTCCGCTATACACGTGGAATTAGCAAACGTGCTAGCTTCACAAGAGGTTGGACTTTCCGCATAACAATACGAATTATTGGAATAAGTGGCATGACCGCACCCGCCCGTCGCATTACTGTAACAGGCCGAATTGGACACATAATCACTTCTTCCGCACACAAAGCCGTCGCCGCTCTCGTTATAGCAGGTAGAATTATCAAAGGTACTGTATCCGCATACCGTGGACGACGCATTCTTCCCTCTGCCTTGCCCTTGGCAAGTAGAGTCGGTAAATTCACTGTGCTGGCAACCTTGGGCACTTCCGCCGACACAAGTGGAACCGGTAAAGGAAGAATTGGAACAACCGCCTTGCGTGTTGGCCTCGCAACGGCCGCCGTGCGTAACGATTAAATTACTGGTATTGTAATAGGTAATGGGCACCGTACTGAAAGAGCCGTCCGAAGGTTTCCCTTCCAAAATATACGCGGTGTATCCTTGTCCGCTAATGCTCCCATTGCCGATTTTTAAACCGTCCAATTCATCGGCACATAGCCAATTTGCCTCCTCATCACCGGTCTTGGCCTCACAATGTATGTTGTTGGAAAAATTATCACTGTGCAGTTGATACATTACATAACGGACATTCGGATTTTTGGTATGGTGGGCTACCACAAATTTATAATCGGGCTCTACTCCCAAGGAGATTTCTACTTGGGAAGAGTCTTGCGGCATAGATACGTCCAAATCTTCCGGATGAGTGGCATACGTTCCGCGAGATAAATAATACACCTCTTGCGCTTGCAACAAAGCTTTGGCACTGGCCGCTACCGTGCCGAAACGGCTTTTCATCACAGCATGCTGATACCACGGAACAGCCACACTGGCCAACACGCCAATCACCAACATTACTACTAATATTTCAATCAATGTAAAACCTGTTTTTATCGTTTTTTCTTGTCCAAATAGCATAGATATACACCCTCTTTTTTTATTTTACAGAATTTGGGGAGCTTTTGCAAAAAAGGAAACGATTTACAAACCGTAGTAATTTGTTATAATTTAGAAAGCAAAAAATTCACATTAAAAAGGAACAAGTGGAAAAACAAAAATGTACGAACCGTTTGTAGCCAAAGAGATCTTCCTTACCAAAGGGATCGGACGTCACAAAGAAAAACTGGCCAGTTTTGAAGAGGCCTTGCGCGATGCACACATTGCGCCGTTTAACATTGTACCGGTGTCCAGCATTTTCCCGCCCGGATGCAAATTGATTCCCGCCGCAAAAGGGGTCAAACAACTTAAACCCGGGCAGATTTTGCATTGCGTCATCAGCCGCAACACCAGCAACGAATATCGCCGTATGATTGCGGCGTCCGTGGGTGTGGCTATCCCCAAAGACGGCAAAAACAACTACGGTTATTTGTCCGAGCACCACAGCTTCGGCGAAACCGATAAACAAGCCGGCGACTACGCCGAAGACTTGGCCGCTTTAATGCTTTCCACCACGCTGGGTATTGATTTTGATAACGATACCACGTGGGATAAAAAAGAAGAAATTTGGAAGATGAGCGGCAAGATCGTCCGCACCACCAACATCACGCAATCTGCTATCTGCGTAGACGGTATGTGGACCACGGTATTAGCCGCGGCTGTATTTGTCAAATAACACACGGTAATTTTGTGAGCGAAGACAACGTACAGATTGATAAGTTTATGGGGCTGGAGAGCAAAACAAGCTCTCTGCCCCTTTGTAAATTCGCGGTCGTGCCGGTGCCGTTTGAAAAAACGGTCTGCTACGGGCACGGTACCGCCAAAGGGCCTGCCGCCGTCATTGAGGCGTCCACTCAAATTGAACTGTGGGACGAAGAAACCAAAACGGAAACGTGGGAACTTGGCATTAACACGCAACCCGCTATCAACTGCAAGGGCTCTACCAACACCGTTTTTAAAAATATTGATAAGACCGTTCGCAACCTCATGCAATATAAAGCGATTCCGTTTTATATCGGCGGGGAGCACACCGTTACGCAAGCATTGGCGCAACCGTATATTGAAAAATATAAAAACTTGAGTATCTTGCACTTTGACGCCCATGCCGATTTACGCCCAACGTTTGAAGGAACGCCCAAAAGCCACGCGTGCGCGTTATATCCGGCGTCGCGCCAAGTCAAAGTAGTGCAGGTGGGCATCCGCAGCGTAGCCAGCGAAGAAAAACAATTCTGCAACGCAGGCAACGTAACCACGTATTTAATGCACGAACACCGCGACATTAAAAAACTAATTCCGCAAGTCCTAAAAAAGCTGACGGACACCGTTTATATTACCATTGATGTTGACGGCTTTGATCCGTCGGTCATTCCGGCCACGGGCACCCCGCAACCGGGCGGATTTATGTGGTACGAAGCGTTAGATTTATTCCGCGAAGTCATCAAGCACAAAAAAATTGTGGCCATTGATGTGGTGGAAGCGTGTAAACGCAGCGCGGACACGATTACGGAGTTTAACGTGTCTAAACTCATTTACCGCCTGATGGGATATCTGGCACTTAAAGACCAGAAGAAGAAATAAAATTTTGGTACGAGGAAAGAACCCCCGCAATTTCTTGCGGGGGTTTTGTTTTAAGGTAAACGATAATAATACCACGGTGAATTTGTGTGATCATATGTACCTTTTTCTAATTTGGCACAAAAGTCACCAATAGATCCATCTGAGGAATTGTTATGTTTTTCGCGGCACCGAAGAAGTTGATTGGTACTATCAAAGAAAAACCCTGTGCATTTATACGGATCCGTCAGCCACACCGCTTGCACACTCACGTAAGAGGGATTGCTTGCAACTCCGCCTAACACAATTTCAAAATTTTTTCCGCGGCGTACCGAATCTGTCCCGGCAATAGCAAAGTAACATTTATCTTCCGCCGAGCCGCTTTGAACAGGCGCAGAAAGCGGCAAATCTATATCCAATTCATCAAAATTAAATGCATATCGTCCATTGGCTAAATAATATGCTTGCTCCGCTTGCGCGACAGATTGTGCCAATGTTTTAAGTTGCGCGTTGCGCGATTTCCATACCGCTTTTTGATATTGCGGCAACGCTACCGCGGCCAAAATACCAATGATTAAAACTACAACCAACAATTCAATAAGCGTAAATGCTTGTTTGTTTTTCATACAACCTCCTTTTTATCATTAAATAAAATGTAGCAAAAAAAAAAACGATGTCAAGTAAAAGTTTTCTCCGATAAAAAACCCGTAAGAGCAAAACTCTTACGGGCCCACAAAACACAAAAGTAGCCAATAAAAAGGGGAGGCCTACGCCCCTTAACGGGGCCTCCCCGCAAAGCGCGGGCTCTGTGGCACTCCCTTACTGATACTATAATGGTTTTGTGAAAAAAATCAAGGCCTAATTTTGATTTTTCATAACTCGTCTTTTTTTGCTATAATAAATATATAAATTGAGAAGTTACGGTGCGGTGGCCAAGTGGTAAGGCGTCAGTCTGCAAAACTGATATTCGTGGGTTCGATTCCCGCCCGCACCTGATTTTTTTGAAATAAAAACCGCCGAAAGGCGGTTTTTTGTTTCAAGAAAATCGGGCGTGGCAGCAACGCAAACTGCTTTGCGTTGCGTCGGGAATCGAAAGCCGGAGCCTTATGCGAGTTTGAGTTCTTGCAAAGCAAGAACGAAAGGCGAGCATGGCGAGGCGGGGCCGCGAGCGCCGAGGGTCAACGAGGCGACTTGTGGCCGATGTCCACCCGCACCGATTTTGGAAAAATCGGGCGATTCACAACACCAAGGGCGCCGGTGTTGCGTCAAAACACATTATTTCCCCGCTTAAAATTCATACATATCCATTACCCGTTCCCCGCCCCCATAGGAAAAAGATTTTTCCGTTTTGTTTGTCATGCTTTTGCACAATTTATTTCCCTTTTCCCATGTTCGCGTGGCACCGCAATAAGTAGCCGAAGGATACAGTATAAAATAACCAAACCGCACATTATCAGACGGAGTAAAATAACACAATATATTATCTGCACGGTCATCCATGTCCGCGGACAAATCACACCGGTAATCTTTATAATATTTTGATCTTTCATCCCCCGTCCCGGGCAAATCAACACTCAGCTCATCAAACCGCAGAGGATAGCGTCCGTTTGCCAAATAATAAGCAACAGCCGCTTTATGAATAGCGTCCCCAAAAGCCCTTAATTGTGTAAATCGGCTTTTAAGCACCGCATTTTGATATTGCGGCAACGCTACTGCCGCCAAAATACCGATGATAAGCACAACGACTAACAGTTCAATAAGCGTAAACGCTTGTTTGTTTTTCATACAACCTCCTTTTTATCATTAAATAAAATGTAGCAAAAAAAAAAACGATGTCAAGTCAAAAATCATTTACAAAAAAAGCTACAATACCTATATGCCAAAACGTGATTTAGTACAAGTAGAAATTAAAAATATACCGCTGGACGTAGAGCCGGAGGGATTGGGTGTAGTGGAATTGACCGACCTTGCCGGACAAGTGGAAACGTACATGCGCCAGTTAGACGAAATTGACACATTAAAACAAGCGTTAATGGCGGCGCTCCACTTTGCCGCGCAAGCGTACGCACAAACCCAAAACGAAGGCGGTAAACGCCAAGAAGAAACCTCGCGCGTGAGCGACTTAATTTTAAAATTAAAAAGTGCGTTAGACTCGCCGCAAAAATAAATATGGAAGAAGAAACCACCGTTCCGCTGGCCGCGCGCCAAGCACCTAAAAAACTGGAAGACTTCGCCGGGCAACCGCATTTACTCGGCGAGGGGAAAATGTTGCGCCGTCTGTTGGAAGCGGACATGATTAAATCGGCCGTTTTCTTTGGCCCGCCCGGTTGCGGCAAGACGGCCACGGCACGCTACATCGCCTCGCGCACGCAAGCATACACGGTGGAACTTAATGCGGCGGCCGCGGGTGTAGCGGACATTAAAAAAGTGTTAGCCGAAGCCAAAGACCGCGCACGCACGCCGACGTTTGACCAAAAACGCACGCTTGTTATTTTGGACGAAATCCACCATTTTAATAAAACCCAACAAGACGTTTTACTTCCGTCTGTGGAAAAGGGCGACATCATTTTAATCGGCATTACGACGGAAAACCCGTATTTTTATATTAACACCGCGCTTCTCTCGCGCTTTTCCGTGTTTGAATTTAAGGCCTTGGGCGATAAAGATTTACTTAAAATTTTAACGCGCGCCGCACAAGATGAACACGCGCAAATTGACGACGACGCCGCCGAATTTTTTATCACGCAAGCCAATGGCGACAGCCGCAAAATGCTAAACGCCGCCGAGCTGGCTTTCGTTACCACCCGGCCCGGCAAGGATAACATCAAACACATTGACCTCGCCACCGCCAAAGAGTGCATCCAACGCCGCCACCTAAATTACGATAAAAAAGGCGACGAGCACTACGATATTATTTCCGCTTTTATTAAATCTATGCGCGGCTCGGACCCGGACGCAACCGTCTATTGGCTGGCTCGCATGTTGGAAAGCGGCGAAGATCCGCGCTTTATCGCGCGCCGCATTTTAATTTGCGCGAGCGAAGATGTGGGGCTAGCCGAGCCCGCCGCTATTATGATTGCCCAAGCCGCCTTTTCAGCCGCCGAAGAACTGGGCATGCCCGAAGTGCGTATCCCCTTGGCTCACGCCGCCGTTTATGTGGCGTGTTGCCCCAAAAGCAACTCTGCCTATTTAGCCATAGACGGTGCTTTGCAAGAAGTACGCGAAGGCCGCTATCGCCCGGTGCCCGATCACTTGCGCTCCGGCGGCAAAAACCGCGGCTACAAATACGCGCACGATTTTCCCAATCACTACGTCAAACAACCGTACATGCCATATCCGAAAAAATTTTTTGAGCCGGGGAATTTGGGCAAAGAACCCGCACTTATTGAACGGCTTAAAAAAATTAAGGGGGAATAAATGGAGCAAGAAGCCCCTTTCCGCGGACAAGTTTTTACCGTTACCGCTATCACACTCGCCGTCAAGCAAATGCTGGAAGGCGTGTTTCGCGGTGTGTTTGTGGAAGGCGAAGTGAGCAACTTGCGCACCGCCGCCAGCGGGCACGTATATTTTGATTTGAAAGACCGCGAATCACTCCTTTCCGGCGTGATGTTTAAATGGGATGCCAAAAAATACGGCGACCAATTACAAGAAGGTATGCAAGTGCGCGTGGGCGGCGATTTTTCATGTTACGCCAAACAAGGCCGCTATCAGATTGTAGCCAAAAGCGCGGAACTTTTAACCAAAGGCAATTTGTTTTTAGAGTTTGAAAAACTAAAAAGAAAACTGGAGCAAGAGGGACTTTTCGCGCCGGAACACAAACAAGAAATCCCCGCTTATCCGCAACGTATTGCCGTTATCACTTCGCCCACCGGCGCGGCGGTGCGCGATATTTTATCCGTGCTAAAACGGCGCAGCCCACATTTGGAAATTTTAATTATTCCCACGCTCGTACAAGGCGACGAAGCCGCGCCGCAAATCGCCCAAGCGTTACAAGATGCCAACCGCTTTACCCCCAAACCGGACGTGATTTTGTTGGGCCGCGGCGGCGGCAGTTTGGAAGATTTATGGGCGTTTAACGAAGAAATCGTCGCGCGCGCTATTTTCAAAAGCAAAATCCCCGTCATTTCCTGCGTCGGTCACGAGGTTGATTTTACCATAGCCGATTTCGTAGCGGACTTGCGCGCACCCACACCGTCTGCCGCCGCGGAACTGGTCGTTAAAAATTCGCAAAACACGCACGAACATATTGCCGATTTACAAAAGCGTTTATTACAAGCCGTTAATTTATTTTACGAGCGCGCCAAACGCCGCTATGACCTGGCGGTTAATTCGCCCGTTTTCAAACGCCCGTCGGTACTTACGCAGGAAAAAGAGTTACAGTTGGATGATTTAACGGCGCGTTTGGAAACCGCTTACGCGCAAAAGACCGCGCAATTTCAAGCGCGTCTTGAACTGGCCGCGCAAAAATTACAAGCACTCGGCCCACAGGCGGTGTTAAAGCGCGGGTACAGCATTACGCGCAAACAAGACGGCACTGTCATCAGCCGCGTAGCTCAAACACAAAGCGGCGAAGAAATTTACGTGCAAGTGCAAGATGGTATGATTTACACGCACGTCAAGTGAGGTATTTATGGCAACAAAATTTAATTTTGAAAAACAACTCGCCCGCTTGGAAGAAATTGTGGCGAAATTAGAAGAAGAACAAACCGATTTAGACGCTTCCGTCAAACTGTTTGAAGAAGGCGTTGTGCTTTCCAAGGAACTGGCGCAAAAGTTGGAAACCGTTAAATTTAAGGTGGAAGAACTGAAAAAGAAAGGCACGGAAATGATGACGGAACCTTTCAACACCGAACTGGCGGAAAACGCAGATGGCGAATAAAAAATTACGTTTGGATATGGCTTTGGTGGAGCAAGGTTTTTTTGCTAGCCGCAACCGCGCGCAAGCGTCTATTATGGCGGGCGAAGTTTTGGTAAACGGCGAAGTGGATACCCGCGCCGACCGCACCATTTTGCCCGAAGATAAAATCTCACTGAAAGAAAAATCGTGTCCGTATGTGTCGCGCGGCGGATTAAAACTGGCAGGTGCACTTAACCATTGGAACATTTCCGTTAAAGATAAAATTTGCGTGGATATCGGCGTAGCCACAGGCGGATTTAGCGATTGCATGATTCAAGCCGGAGCCAAAGAAGTGTATGGGGTGGACGTGGGCAAAGGGCAACTGGCCGACGAAATGCGCCGTTACAAAAATTTCTATTTCAAACCCGAAACAAACGCGCGCTACATGACGGCCGATTTATTTGACACCGCGCCGGAGTTTGCCGCGGTGGACGTGTCTTTTATTTCGCTCACCCTAATTATGGAGCCGCTTTTTAAGGTAATGGCAGACAAAAGCGAAATCGTTTTTTTAATTAAACCGCAATTTGAACTTTCCCCCAAGCAAGTGCCGCACGGTATTGTAAAAACCGACGAGAACAGGCAACTGGCGATTTCGCGCGTGTGTGATTTTTTTGACAGTATTAAAGAAAAATACGGCGGTGAATCGGGCGAAGTGATTGAGTCCCCCATTAAAGGCACGCACGGCAACACCGAATTTTTGTGGCATGTAAAATTGGATAAGCGGACGGAAAATTAAGGTAACGTATAGTAACTTTCTCTCCCCGGTGAGGTGGATTTCAGCGTTCCCCGCATCATTTTTATGCAGTAATCTCCGTCAGATTTTGAAAAGGGGAACGAAGTGATAGACCCCTTGATTTCTTGGCACAAGATTTCATTTTCCGGCAAATTATACTCTTCTTCCAAGTACATAATAAAACCAGCCCCGGCATATGTACCGGAAATGCGGCCCATAGAAAGAGAAACAATATCATTTCCATTATAGCTTGTCTTGCGAAATTGCAAAGACCATTCCCCGTTAGAAATGCCTTGCCGGTAACCACTACCATAAAAAAAACTAACATTCCCCGTCCACGGAATATCCAAAGCAAGTTCATCAAACGAAGTAGCCCACTCGCCCGATGCTAAATAATGAGATTGCATGGCTTGCCCAACAGTTTTAAGCATAGTTAGCGCTTGCGTGGCTTTTGATTTTTCCACCGCTTTTTGATACTGCGGCAACGCCACCGCGGCCAAAATGCCGATGATAAGAACGACAACTAATAATTCAATTAAAGTAAAGCCGTTGTTGTAAAAAAAGACGTCATCCTGAACTGACTTAAGGATCTCACCTTGTTGTCGTTTTAGAAAGCGGTGAGATTCCAAATCATTGTCATCAGACCCCGGATAAAGACCTTCCGGGGCGCGGCCAAGCGGTAAAGGCCGCGGTTTGGAATGACATTTATTTTTATTTCCTTTTAAACAACCTTTTAAACATCTTTCCTTTTCCATACATATCCCTCCACATGGTTTAGGTATAGTCAAATTAAATCAAAAAAAAAAACGATGTCAAGGCCCTTGCCGGGGGCAGGCAGAAGGCCTAAAACCTCTTAAAGCATATGATGTTATCTTCTATAAAGTGGACTTCGTGTTAGTCTGCCACGCCCCGACGGAAAAACAATAAACAGAAATGATATAATTTATCTGTCAGTCAGCAACTATTTCAAAAAGGAGCTTTTATGCGTAACGTAAACCCTGTGCATATTCCGTCGTTGTGGTGGGTGTTCCCGCTCGCCATTATTCTGTTTATTGTGATTGCCGCGTTTGATTCGTATTTTACCGTATCGGCCGGCAACGTCGCCGTGAAATTGCGGTTTGGCAAACTCATCGGAGCTTACGGCGAAGGCATCCACTATAAAATGCCGTTTGTAGACAGCGTAGAAAAATTTTCCGTCCGCATTAAAAAAGATTCGTTTAATACGGAAGCGTTTTCTAAAGATTTGCAGACCGTCGGACTCACGTTGGCCGTCAACCACCGCATTTTGCCTAACACGGTAGAGTCCATTTACCGCAACTTGGGGCCGGAATATACCAACACCATTTTAAAACCCATGGTGGAAGAATGGACCAAAGCCGTCATCGCCAAATACTCCGCCGACAGCTTGATTTCCAACCGCGTGGAAGTAGCGCGCGAGTTAAACGAAATTTTAAAAGCTAAAATGGCAGAAAAAGAAGTGATCGTTTCCGACATCGCCATTACCAACTTTGAATTTTCCAAGCAATTCTTGCGCGCGGTAGAAGAAAAACAAATCGCCGAGCAAGAGGCCAAACGCGCTACCAACCTCGTGGAAAAAGTAAAAAAAGAGGCCGAACAAAAAATCTTGCAAGCCGAGGCCGAAGCCAAATCGTTACGTTTGCAACGCGAAGTGGTCTCAGACAACTTAATTAAACTGCGTCAAGTGGAAGCGCAACTCAAAGCCATTGATAAATGGGACGGCCGCATGCCGACGTATATGGCCGGCAACCAAATGCCGTTTGTGATGGTTAAATAAAATTGCCCGCAATTTTATTATAATGATAGGGAGCTATAATGCTCCCTATTTTTTACGAGTGGCCCTATGAAAAAATTTCTGTTACTGATTTTTTTTCTCGCGCTAGGCATTATGTTATACGGTGTTCTTTTTTACCAAACACCGCAAGAAAAACAATTTGCCACTATTTTATCCGCTGCCAAAGCCGGCAATTTGGAAGCCCAAGTGCAAGCCGGCTACGCTTACGCCGAGGGAAAAGGCGTCAAACAAGACGGCAAACAAGCTCTTTTTTGGTATCGCAAAGCCGCGTTGGAGGGCGACACGGAAGCGTTGTGGAAATGCGCCGAATCATACATCTACGGTAAAGGAACAACGCCGGATTTAGAAGAGGCGTCCGCTTTTTTACTTTTAGCCGCTAAACAAGGCAGCGTGTTGGCGCAAAAAGAAATCAGCCGTTTTTACGCCGAAGGATTGGGCGGGCTACCTAAGCACGCCGGGGAAAGTTTATATTGGCAATTTATTGCCGCCAAACTGGGCGACGCTACCGCTAAGCAAAATTTGATTTCCGCACAAAATAACCAACCCGAATTATACGAACAAGTCAGCCGGTTTTTAACCGATTTAAAACAAGCCCAAGAGGGCGACGGCCCGGCACGTTTGCGTGTGGGGCAAGCGTATTTGACGGGAGCCCCGGTTTTAAAAAACACGGAAGAAGCTGAACGGTGGCTGACGTTAGCGTGGCAAGAAAACCAACTTCCGCAAGCAGGACTTATTTTAGCGAAGAACTATCAGGCGGGAGGCGTGTTGCCCCCGGACGCCGCTAAAGCCACCGCGCTGTGGAACGAACTGGCCGCGCAAGCGTATCCGCCTGCACAATATGCCCTTGGTGAACAGGCGTATCAGCAAGATCCGCCGAATTATACAGATGCGTTTGCGTGGTTTTCCAACGCCGCCGCGGGTGGTCTTGCCGCCGGACAATACATGACCGGTTTTATGCTTATGCAAGGGCAGGGCACTCCCGTTTCCGTGCCGCTGGCGATTACTTTTTTCCGTAATGCGGCCGAGCAAAATTACGCAGCCGCGCAATACGTACTGGGGCAGATTTACTCAAAAGGGCTGGGCGTTCCCGCCGATAAACAAGCCGGCAGACAATGGCTTGAAAAAGCCGCCTCTAACGGCAACACCGCCGCGCAAGCATTACTGGACGAAATGAACTGATTTTTTCATACACCAAAACAACGGGCCTTTCCACAGGGCCCGTTGTTTTGTTTGCTCCTTACGCTTATAAAATACAACACCAAACACAAACAGCACTCCAAGGCCGTATGCCCGTGCGGCGAGCACCCCGGCGAGGGCCTTGACAAATCAAAAAAAAAAACGATAATAAAGGGACGGCAAAAAAACATAAGGAGCAAAAAACATGAAAAACAAACAAGCATTTACGCTTATTGAATTATTAGTCGTTGTACTTATCATCGGCATTTTAGCGGCGGTGGCGTTGCCGCAATATCAGAAAGCGGTGGAAAAATCAAAAGCCACACAAGCACTTACGCTCTTAAAATCACTTGGGCAAGCGTACGAGGCACATCACTTGGCTAGCGGCGAGTGGGCTCCTACTTTTGATGAACTGGCCGTTGATTTAACAAGTTGGACCGGAACAACAAAATTCCTGTCTCACGACGGTATGACTGATACAAAATCAAACGGCGATTGGTCTTTACAAATAGAAGGGGTTGCAACGGGATCTTCCGTCAACGACATCCGCATCCACCGCTTGAATGGTAAATACAAGGGCGCAGGTTTTGTGATTTATTTTTCCGGAAATAACCACAATATTGTTTGCAACGAACGACTAACAGGTTGCGGCGACTATTGTTTCAATTTAAATGCCGGAGATTATTGCGAGAAAATTATGCGCGGAACTTTATCAGGAGAATCTGGTACGTCCCGTACTTATACTTTGCCGTAATCGGAAACTACTTTAATTTTTCTTTTAGCACATCAACTACGCACGGCGGCACTAACGAGGAAATATCCGCGCCTTGGCGTGCCATTTCCTTTACCGAAGAAGAACTGATAGCGCGCAATTCTTCCCTCGCCGGGAAAAACACCGTTTCGGCTTGCGGATTTCGCACCTTATTAAAACGCGCCATTTGCATTTCCGGCTCTATATCCTCTACGCCGCGCAAACCGCGCACCAACACAGATACGCCGTTTCCACGCGCGTAATCGGCTGTAAAACCGCCCGCGGTTTCTACCGACACACCGGGAATATCCGCCGTAACTTGTCTCAACAAATTCACGCGCTTTTCTATACTCAGTAGCGGCGTTTTGGCCTCGTTTTTCATCACAAGTACCGTTAGCGCGCCAAAGGTTTTTGCCGCGCGCTGAATAATATCTAAATGTCCGTTTGTTACCGGGTCAAAACTGCCCGCATAGAGTGCTTTTACCATAAAATACTCGTGCCGTATGGCGGTAACTTCTCATATTATGGTATCATAATTTTATGATTAAAAACCCGTTTTCCGATGAAATTTATCTCAAGCGTACCCACCCGCACAAACCCGATTTGCGCGATGAGTACTTCCGCGACCAAACTAAAATTATCCACTCGTTGCCGTTTCGCCGTTTAAAACATAAAACGCAAGTGTTTTTCGCGCCGGATAACGACCATATCTGTACCCGCATTGAACACGTTTTGCACGTGGCGACTATCGCGGCGACGATTTGCCGCGGGCTTAACAAAAGCAAAAATTGGGACCTAAGCGAAGATATGGCGTATGCTATCGGACTCGGGCACGATATCGGGCACGCCCCTTTCGGGCACGAAGGCGAAAGGGCGATCAACGCGTGTATCGCACCGAAAAAATTTTTGCACGAAGTAAACAGCTACCGCGTAGTGGAACATTTGGCAAACTACGGCGAAGGTCTTAATTTAACATTTGCGGTCAAAGACGGCATCATCTGCCACTGCGGCGAAGATTACGCCAACAACCAACTCCGCCCCACCCGACAACCCAACGATTTGGAAAAAATTACCGGGCGCAACCAAATGCCCTCTACCTACGAGGGGTGCATTGTGCGTTTATCGGATAAAATTGCCTACTTGGGGCGCGACATTGAAGACGCTATCAAAGCCGACCTCATCACGCCCGACGATATCCCCCACCAAGTGCGCGAAGAATTGGGCGAAAAAAACGGCGAAATCATCAACACGCTCACGCTTGATTTAATTAACCACTCTAAAGACAAAGATTATATCGGCTTTTCGCAAGAAAAATTTGAACTCTTATCCCAACTGCGCCGCTTTAATTACGAGCGCATTTACGGCAACGAACAAATGCGCCAACGCAAAGAAACGATCTGCAAACGTATCGGCGATTTGTTTGAATATTTCCGTCATATTTTCAGCCGGTACAAATTTGATTATGCGGCGTATGAAAAAGAAGGCAAACAAACCGCACACAATTTTGCCAATTATATGCGTTCCATGCAACGCGTGTACGGGCAGGACGAAACCCAGCTGGACACCATCATTGCCGACTTTGTAGCCGGGATGACCGACTCCTACGCGCTAGACGTAATGGAAGACGTCATTTTGCCCAGCTCCATTAAGTTTTTACGGTAAATTTCAGCACAAAAAAGACCCGCTGTTTAAGCGGGTCTTTTTGCATGGGGAAAAACTATTTTGTAAACATATACGCCGCATTGTTTTCAAAGAAAGACACAATCTCTTGCAAGCCGTTGGCTTTGGCGGCATCGGCAACGGTCCGGCCGCTGTAATCGGATCCTTCTTGGCGGGCCAGTTTAATGCGCACGTTAGCGGTGTTAATCAGCGCCGCCCCTTTATTATTTACGGCATTGGCCGTACGGATCGCATTTTGCAAAGAGGACCCGCGGTATAATTCTTCAAACATTTCCGTTTTGCCGATATTGATTTGAAACATCAGCGGGGTTTCGCCCATGTGATTGCGTTGGTCGCGAAGTTGTTGGAAAGTGGTCAAATAATCTTCTTCATCCAGTTGGCGGATACCGGCGGCAATAGCCAACAGCGTTACTTTGTTTTTGGCGAGGTGGAAGCAATTATTCCCAAATTTATCTTGCGCTTTGAGTATCGCCAAATCTTTTACTTGGCTGATCAGTGCGGTGTCCCCTTTGGAAACGGCTTTTAAAAATTCATCGGCGGAAATTTTCTTTACCCCGTATTTTTCCACCATAGCTTGGCGGCGGCTACCCGTGGTAACTACCGACGGAGCCGCTTGCACGGAAACAACACACAACGCTAACAATAACACCCATAGAATCTTTTTCATAGTTTGCCTCCCTCTTACTTATATCTTACGGGTTTACGTATAATTTACGAGGGTATTTGGACCTAGAACAAACTATTTTTGGACCTAGACAAAAAATAGGTCCTCTTGGGTAAGAAAAAACCTCCGAACAAGTCGGAGGTTTAAATGGAGCGGGCGAAGAGAATCGAACTCTCGTCTCAACCTTGGCAAGGTCGCGTTCTACCATTGAACCACGCCCGCAAAAATCGCTTACTGGCTACCTAAAAATTATAACAAATTTACCGCACTTATACAACTTTATTTTTTCTTACTGCTTTTGCCTTTACCTTTTGCGGGGGTAGCCGTTTTGGGTTTAGCACTAGCAGCCGGCGCAGGCGAAACGGGCTTGGCCAGCAAGATCGTTGCATGCTGTTTTAAGTACGGGTTTTCTTTCACGGCGGTTATCACTCCGACGTTATCCCTCAACGCGGCCAAGCTGGGTGTTTGGTTGATAATTTGCGCCGCTTCTTGCGCGTGATTACGCCAATACTTGCCCGACTTACTGATGAGCAAGTAACTGGCAAACCGGCTGCCTAACACCGTACGAACCATTTGCGGACTGGCCAATACATTTTTAACCGTATCGCTTGCAAAAAATTCTTCCAACGCCTTTTGATCTTCCAAAAAAGCACGCAATAATTGCGGATCGTCTAACAACGGCTCCACATCCGGGCGGGTAATAAACGCCTGAATCATCACATCGTTAGACAGTAAATACGCTATGATTTCCGGGTCAGAGATATTAGAATCAAAGTTAGTAGTCAAGGCCCACGGTGCCGCCCCGATCACTTCGTAATTTTTATCGGTCAACGTTTTGAAGTTAAAACGGCTGATAATAGGAAGCGTGGAGCCCAAATTACTCACGGCGACGTTGCGGTCTTGCCCCTCGCGCACTTCCACATACGTTACGCCCGTGTACGGGTTAAATTCCGCCTCGTCAAGCACCAGTCCTTTGACTTGGTCGGGGTCTAAAGCGGCGGTTAAATTTTCGGCCCGGTGTTTGGACATCACCCAAAACAACAACGTGATAAAAAATAATACGATAACGGCACAACCGACGATCGTTTCCAATCCCATTTTGCGCGACGGAGTTTTAACGGGCGTTAATTTTTCGTCCGTGTCGGTATCCGGTTGCAAAGCAGCGTTTTGGGGCTTGCGGTATTTTTGCGGATTTCTAAGACGTTTAATAATTTCTTCGGTTTTCATAATAGGAAAATTTCCGTTCAATCAAGTATAATTTATTATATGAAATCTGCGTATGAATTGGTACGCACGGAGAGCATTATGAAAAAAACCATTTTTTACCACGATACCGATTGCGGCGGCGTTGTCTATTACGGCAACTATTTGAAATTTTTTGAAGAGGCCCGCACGCTCTACATGCAAGAACGCGGATACGCCGTATCCGATTTGATGAAAAAAGGTTTATACTTTGTAGTTGCAAGGCAGGAAGTTGATTATAAATATCCCGTGCGCTACGCAGATGTGATTGACGTGGAAACGAAAATTTTAGAAGTGTCCGACATTAAAATTATATTTGAAAACACGATTACAAACCAAGACGGCCGCCTTTGCACCAAAGGCAAAACAACGCTGGTATGTATTAACGCACAAGGCATGCCAACCCCGATGGGCACAGACGTAAAAAACGCCATGAGCCCGAACGTAAAATAAATCTTCTTTTGGTAACTTCTAAAACATCCGCTTTGCAAGCGGATGTTTTTTTGCGGATAAACAAAAGCACCGTCAATGAAAACCCACCTTACGGAGGCATCCGCACAAACGTCCCAAGAGGTCCGAGGCCGCTGTGCCCGTGCGGCGAGCACCCCGGCAAGGGGGTTG
>NZ_CACVRB010000016.1:0-26232 GCF_902756455.1 Candidatus Avelusimicrobium caledoniensis
TTTATGTTGGGTTAACACCCAACCTATAAGAGCTGCAACGAAAGAGAATTATAGGTCAGGTGTAAGCCTGACAACAAAATCGTCAAACCCCGTCAGGCAGAGCCTGACCTACATTTTCACAGCACCGTCTATGAAATTCCATATTCAAAAACATCCACACAAATTCATACAGAGGTTTTAGGCCTCGCGCCTGCCCCCGGCAAGGGGGGCTGTCTTGTGTTACTATTCCTTTCTTTTATAAAATAGGTTTTAAGGAGCAATTTTTATGGAAATTACCAAAAAAGACGTAGAACTAGCCAGCAAACTGGCCAATATGCAAATCAATCCCGAAGAAACCGCTTTATACGAAGCGCAACTAAAAGCATTATTTAACTGGGTGCAAGAATTATCCGCCGTTAATACAGACGGTGTCAAATTGGCGGAGGCCGACTTGGCGGCTTTTGTCCGCCCGGACGTACCCGCGCAAAACGACGCGCTCGCGCAAGAACTGCGCAATGATTTTGCCGCCCAAGAAAACGATTGTGCCAAAGTAAAAAAGGTGCTTTAATATGATGACGATTTCGCAAATTATTCAAGCTATTTCTTCCGGCCAAAAAACGGCCGAACAAATCACCCGCGAAGCACTTGCCGTTATCGCCGAGAAAAACCCGACTTTAAATGCGTTTTTGGAAGTGTTTGAACAAGAAGCAATTTCCCAAGCCAAAGCCGTTGATGCTAAAAAAGCGCGCGGCGAAAAATTAGGCAAATTAGCCGGCGTGCCGGTGGCAATTAAAGATAACATTTTATATCGCGGTCATAAAGCCACGTGTGCTTCTAAAATGCTCGCAAACTACGTGGCTCCCTATACTTCTACCGTCGTAGAAAAGTTGATTGCCGCAGACGCCGTGATTATCGGGCGCACGAACATGGACGAATTTGCCATGGGCAGTACCAACCAAACATCTGCTTGGGGGCTTGTGAAAAACCCGGTAGATATTGAGCGTGTACCCGGCGGCAGTTCCGGCGGAAGTGCGGCCGCGGTGGCGGCGGGCATGGTGCCTTTGGCACTCGGTACAGATACGGGCGGCTCGGTACGCCAACCGGCGAGTTTTTGCGGAATTGTCGGTGTGAAACCGGGGTACGGGCGCATTTCGCGCTACGGCGTAATTGCGTTTGCCTCTAGCGCAGACCAAGTGGGTGTGTTGGCCGCTAACGTAGAAGATGCGGCAATTGGCTTAGAGGTGTTATCGGGCCAAGACGAACACGATTCCACGTCGCTAGATGCACCCGTTCCGGCGTACACGCAACAATTTACGAAAGATTTAACAGGCGTAAAAATCGGTCTGCCCAAAGGATTTTTAGACGGTTTGTACGAAGACATCAAAGCGCGCATTGTACTAGCGGCCGAACACGTCAAAAAACTGGGCGCAGAAGTAATTGAGGTGGACGTACCGTACGCCAAATATTCCGCGGCGTGCTACTACATTATTACCAGCGCAGAAGCGAGCTCCAACTTGGGCCGCTTTGACGGAATCCGCTACGGATATTCGGCCCAAAACGCGCCGGACTTAAAATCGTATTACGAAGAATCGCGCGCACAGTTTGGTATAGAAGTCAAAAAACGCTTAATGATCGGCACGTACGCACTTACTTCCGAGCGTTACGAACAATGCTTTTTAAAAGCGATGAAAGTGCGTGAGCTCATCCGCCAAGATTTCAAAAAAGTATTTGAAAAAGTGGACGTTTTATTAACGCCCACCTCGCCCAAAACGGCTTTCCGTATCGGCCAACATAGCGACAATCCGCTCGCGTTATACTTAGCTGACCTGTACACCTGCCCCGGCAATATCGGCGGGTTAGCCGGTATCAGCGTGCCGTTTGGGCTAGACAAAAAAGGGTTGCCCGTAGGCGTGCAATTTTACGGCCCGATTTTGCAGGAAGAAAAAATCTTAAATGCGGCTCACGCGTTGGAGCAAAGTTTATGATCGTTTCCGAATTTTCGTGCGGCGGCGTGGTCTTAGACGGGAAAAAAGTGCTCATCATCCAAGTCAAAAATATGAAGGGCAAAAAAATTTGGACGTTCCCCAAAGGCCACATTGAAGCGGGTGAAACGCCCCGCCAAGCCGCCTTGCGCGAAGTATTGGAAGAAACCGGTTATAAAGCCGCGATCATTTATCCGATGATCCGCGTGAAATACGCGTTTACGTTTCAAGGCAACTACATCAAAAAAATGGTCCAATGGTATTTGATGAAAAAATTGGGCCGTATCGGCAAGCACGATGCGTCGGAAATTATCGGCATACGTTGGGTGTCGCTCCTCAAAGCGCACGAGCTTGTGCAATACCCCAGCGATATCCGCTTATTAGATATGCTCATGGAATCTATGCATATTACTCCCCGTCCCGCGCAAGCGCCGGAAACGGATAGTGCGGCGGAAGAATAAAAGTCATATTATTTGCTTAAAGTTAATCAGATAGTTTGTAAACGGAGCAGTCTCCAATACTGCACTCTGTTGCATTTAAGAGCCAAATTCCTCCTAAACTTTTACATACCTGGTTGGCCACACTGTTTCCTTGTTTGGCAGAACAACGTCGTTGCCCGTGGTTAGGCGAATAGGTATAGTACATGATGAGCGCGTTAGTACGTTTTTTGTTTTCTATATAAGCATAGTTATCTGTATGGGATAATTTTAATACTAATCCGTTTGGTAAAGATATATTGTTGGGACTTAGGATGCCTGGCATAGTAATATCCAGTTCTTCCAAATCCGTGGCGTATTTGTTATTTGCCAAATAATATCGTTCTTGAGCATCTTTGAGTTTTTGTAATAAAACAAGAGAATCGGTCATTCGGGCTTTTTCTACCGTTACTTGATATTGCGGCACGGCTACCGCCGCCAATATGCCGATGATAAGAACGACGATTAAAAGTTCTATGAGTGTGAATGCGCTCCGCCGCGCCCATATTCTGGACAGCAACCTTCCAGAATGACGGGGCGCGGGGACGCCGCCTTCCGCCCCGTTCGTCATTCCGCAATGTTTCTGTGCGGAATATAACGGGGCGGCGTTATTCCCTTTTAAACTACTTTTTAAACATCTTTCCTTTTCCATAAAAAACTCCTCCTTTTTATCATTAAATAAAATGTAAAAAAAAAAAAAACGATGTCAAGCTTTTTTCGCTTTTCTGACATCAGAAAAGCTCGCAAAAGAATGCCGCCCCTGGGCACCACAAAAAGCAGACAAATCGGGAAAATTTACAAACTCGCTACGCTCAAACATGTAAATTTTCTTTTCCGATTTGGCGCTTTTTGTAAACGGTGCTAAAGGGGCGGATAAACAACAAAAAATCTTATTTATATTCGGTAAGAAACTTTTGATATTCTTTTATGTAACAGGAAAAAAGATGACGTAGACGAGCTACCGGCTTGTGCATAGACTGCGAAAAATGAGCACACGCGTCCTCATTTAAAAACTTAATAAGCGAGTTTTCCAACAAGTCGGCTTGTTTGTCCAGTTCTTGTAAATCAGCGATGGCTTTTCTGATTTTCCGGCGGGCTTCTTGCGGGTCGCGGCCTACGGCCAAATAAGAAATAACGGGGTCGTCAATAAACTCCATAGACATCTCCTTGGCCGCCATAAAAAACGGCCGTTAAGTCGGATCTCCCCAACGAAACCCAAAAAATAACGACCGTGGTCTATTACAAAAGCAACAGACGCTGGGTATAAGTAAAAACGGGAGCGACCCATTTTATACTTATACCTCACGCGTTATTTTGAGATTGGGGAAATCGTTTTTAATTTAGATCCTTTCGGTAATTTACACCGAAACTCAAAATTTGCAAATTGTTCCACCGAACAAACATATACGTCCGATGTTACGGGTATTATACCAAAAACACTGCACGCTGTGCTGTACGCGCGCGCGGGCGAAAAATACTATAATAATAGTATGACTATTTCCGAATTCAAAACCGCTTGCGAAAATATCGCACAAGAATATAAAACCAAAATTTCCGCCGCCGCCGATTTATCCGCGGTGGAAGAACTGCGCGTAGCCGCGTTGGGGCGCAAAGGCGCGCTGACCGAACTACTTAAAAATCTGAAAGATTTTTCTATTGAAGACAAAAAAACAGCCGGGCCGCTCGGCAACGCTTTAAAAGCCGAACTGACCGCCGCGTTGGACGAGAAAACAGACACCCTCGCCGCCAAAGAAATCAACGAAGAACTCAACAAAGTAGACCTTGATTTAACACTCCCCGGTTATCCCGTCGCGCAAGGACACCGCCACCCGTTGTCCGTCGCGCAAGACCGCATGACGAGTATTTTGGCACAACTTGGTTTTGAATGGGCCGAAGGTCCGTGGGTGGAAGACGAAAAACACAATTTTGATTTGTTAAATATCCCCCTGCACCACCCGGCACGCGACGCGCAAGATACGTTTTTTGTAGATAGCAAAATGCCGCTTGTACTACGCACGCATACCTCTAACGTGCAAAGCCGGTATATGGAAAAACATAAACCGCCGCTTCGCATTATGGCCCCGGGCCGCGTGTTCAGAAACGACAGTTTGGACGCTACTCACAGCCCCGTGTTCCACCAAATTGAGGGGTTGTATGTAGATAAAAACGTCAGCATGGCCGACTTAAAAAGCGACCTCACCGCGTTTATGAAAGGGCTTTTTGGCAACAAGGCCGAAATCCGTTTCCGTCCGTCGTTCTTCCCGTTTACGGAGCCGAGTGTGGAAGTGGACGTCAAATGTGTGTTCTGCCAAGGCAAGGGTTGCAACGTATGCAAAGGCAGCGGCTGGATAGAAATGTTGGGCGCGGGCGTAGTGCACCCCAACGTCTTAAAAAACTGCGGCATTGACCCGGAAGAATTTAGCGGTTACGCCTTTGGTATGGGCGTAGAAAGATTAGCGATGATGATGCTTAACATCAAAGATATCCGCACGTTTTACGAGAACGACTTGCGCGTACTCAAACAATTTTAAGGAGAGTTCAAATGAAAATTTTATACTCTTGGCTAAAAGATTTTATTGACTTAGATTTGACGCCTGCCGAATTGGCGCAAAAATTAACCGACCTGGGCATTGAAGTAGCATCTATGGAAACGACGGGAGCCGATTTTGAAGGCGTAAACGTCGCGCAAATTACGCAAATTGAAAATCACCCGGACTCCGACCATTTGCACTTAGTCACCTTGGACCTCGGCAGCGGAAAAACGCAACGCGTCGTGTGCGGTGCACCCAACGTAGCCGTCGGGCAGAAAGTGCCGCTCGCGCGCGTCGGTGCGCGGCTTGGTAAAAACGTATTAAAGCCGGCCGTGATCCGCGGCGTAGCGTCCGAAGGGATGATTTGCTCGTCGGATGAACTGGGCTTAACCAACACCCGCGCCCGCGGCATTATGGTGTTAGATGAAAACTTGCCGCTCGGCACGGACGTTTCTTCTTTGTACGGCAAAGCCGATACGCTTTTTGAGTTGGAAATTACCTCTAACCGCCCCGATTTGCTCTCGCACTTGGGTGTAGCGCGCGAGTTGGGGGCTTTGTTAAATAAACCCGTCAAACTGCCGGAAATTAACGATATCGCCGGGCAAGGCAAAGCGTTAGACATTGAAATTCAAAACCCGCAAGCGTGCACGCGCTATATCGGGCGCGTGATCCGCGGAGTAAAAAACGTAGAATCGCCCGAGTGGCTTAAAATGCGTTTGTCCGCCATGGGCTTAAACCCGAAAAACGCGCTTGTTGATATTACCAACTACGTAATGTTTGAACTCGGCCACCCCATGCACGCGTTTGATTTGCGCTTGGTGGAAGGCGGCAAAGTGATTGTGCGCAACGCGCAAGAGGGCGAAAAATTTACGATTTTAGACGGACGCGAACTGACCTTAAATGAAAATTGTTTGTTAATTGCAGATGCCAAAAAGGCCACCGCGCTGGCCGGCATTATGGGCGGGCTAAACAGCGGTATCCAAGACGATACGACGGATATCTTTGTGGAAGCCGCGCACTTTGACGCGCCCACCATTAACAAAACAGTTAAAAAATTTGGCGTGTCGTCCGATTCGTCCCAACGCTTTGAACGCGGCACGGACGTCAACGGAGCACTGCTTGCTATGCGCCGCGCCAGCGAACTGTTTGTGCAAATTTGCGGCGGAACGGCGAGCGAAATTAACGACGTTTACCCCACGCCGTATAAAAACCCGGCGGTAGAATTTACCCCCGCGGAAATTAACCGCATTTTAGGCACGCAAATTTCCGAAGAAAGATTAAAAGAAATTTTTTCGCGCCTTGCTTTGGAATTTCACACAGACGGCGACAAATGGACTTTTACCGCCCCCACCCACCGGCGTGATTTAAACCACAAGTGGGACTTGGCCGAAGAGGCCGCCCGCTTTGCAGGATACGACCAAATTCCGGTGTCTGCTTCGCGCGCGTTCGTGTCGTTTGTGGATGCGCCCAAAGGCATTGAACTGGGCCGCCGATTTGCGCAAAAACTAATCGGGCTGGGTTTTTGCGAGTGCAAAAACATTGATTTCGTGGGCGAGAAAGAATTAAAAGCGTTTGACCAAAACCCGCAATTTTGCATTAAAATCAAAAATGCTTTGGCACAAGGGTGGGACTATTTACGCCCCGTGCTACTCCCCGCGCTACTCAAAAACGTAGAGAGCAATTTGCGCTTTGGCAACCGCAATTTGGCGTTATTTGAAACGACAAAAACTTTTCAAAATATCAAAGGTTTCCCGGTGGAAAATTACGGCGTAGCCGGTGTGCTGTGCGGCTCGTTAGAGCAAGAAAAATTTTTCGCCGCGCCGGAAAAACCGGTTGACTTTTACCTCTTAAAAGGCATTATGCAAGCCGTGTTTTCACACGTAGACGGCGTGAGTTTTGTGCCGTCTAAAAACGTGCCTTGTTATATGCATCCCAAAATTTGTATGGATATTATTTTGGGCGGCAAAACAATCGGGCAATTTGGCAAACTCCATCCGCTTACGTTAAAAGCGTTCGGTATAAAAACAGCCGACGTGTGGGCGTTTGAATTTGCCACCAAACAAATTGAAAAAGGGTTTTCGGCACAAGATTTTAAACCCGCTAAAGATGTGGCCGTGTTCCCGCCGTCTTTGCGCGATTTGTCCGTGGTGGTGGATAAAGCCGTCACATACGCGCAAATCGTTTCCGCGTTAGACAAAACACCTTTAGACGTTGATTTATCGTATCATCTGATTGATAAGTACGAGGGCGAACACTTGCCCGCCGGTAAAAAGAGTGTGACGTTTTCCTTGGCGTTTTCCAACAAAGAACGCACGCTCAAAGATAAAGAAACCGACGACGCCTTTAACCGCATTGTGGAACAACTAAAGGCGGCGGTCGGTGCGGAACTGCGCTAATTATGCAAGAAAAGTTAAAAGAATTAGAACTGCTTGTTTCCCAACTGCTTGCGCGCCAAAAAGACGCGCAAGCGCAAAATGCCGCCTTAAAACAGCGCGTGCGCACGTTGGAAGAGGGCGTAGAAAAATTAAAAGCGGTGGAAACGGAACTGCGCGCACTTAAAGAGTGGAAAAAGAACGCGCAAACCGTCTTGCGCCGTGTATCTGCCAAACTGGACAAAGAAATTGCCCGCGCCCAAGAAGAAGAAAATAAAATTGTGTAAACGTCCGCCTTTTAATACGTCCAAAAATAAACGCCGTTTCCGCCCGTGTAATAGGTTGTTTTACCCGTTTCACTCTGGCAAACTTTTTGTTCCGTCAAATGATTGGTAGGATACTGCACAACACAACGCCGCACTCCGCTATAATGGCTGTGGTAAGCCAAATCATTTTTGGATAAGTAACACCCCACCAAAGAAGGTTCTATATTACAATATCCCCCGTTAAACCATTGGATAGTGTTATCATTTTCACGCCGCGTTCCCGCCGGAAGGTCTATGTCCAACTCGTCCAAGTCCGCGGCGTATTGACCATTAGCCAAATAATACCGTTCTTGCGCCTGTTTTAAACTTTCGGCAATGATTTTCATTTGTGTAAACCTGCTTTTGGCTACCGCCAACTGATACTGCGGCAACGCCACCGCCGCAAGTATACCGATAATTAACACAACAACTAATAGTTCAATGAGTGTGAAGCCATTGTTATAAAAAAAGACGTCATCCTGAACTTGATTCAGGATCTCACCTTGTTGTCGTTTTAAAAAGCAGTGAGATTCCAAATCAAGTTTGGAATGACATTTATTTTTTATAACGACTCTTTTATTTTCTTTTAAACGATCCGTAAAACAATTTTCTTTTTTCATACAACCTCCTTTTATCATTAAATAAAATGTAGCAAAAAAAAAAAACGATGTCAACCCCCTTGCCGGGGGCAGGCAAATGGGGAGTCATCTTCTACTTAATTGGAGCCACACTCTTTTTGCATTGTCGCTTTGCAATGCAACAACCCCCTTGCCGGGGGCAGGCAGAGCGGCCTAGGACCGCAGTTCGCTTTTTCCGCAAAGTTTCATCGGGTGGGTTGTAGGTTATTCTGTTACGCTCAAGGAACAGACTAACATGGTAGAAGATTATATGATTTTTCAAAATCGCTCCAAGTTGCGCGGGCTAGTTGGGCGTATAGGCGTAGCGATAGCTACGTCAAGTCCAAGGGACGCGCAAATTGGCAGATTTTGGAAAATTGTTTATCCTTCTTAAGACACAAAAGGCAGACTTCTTTTAGTCTGCCTTTTGTGCGTTTGATAGATGTTACGAACAGTTGTTATTTAATTAGTGTACGCCGTGCATCCAGCGCATAATCTTGCGGGTCATCACCCACATAATTACGCCAAACGCCATGGACCCAATCGCAGGCACGGAGAACAGCGTAGTCAAGCTCCACGATTCATATTGGCTCGCCAGCATACCGGCCAAAATGTTACCGAAGAACGAACCCATTAACCATATACCCATAAATAAGGACATAAATTTAACAGGCGCGAGTTTGGTAACCATGGAAAGTCCCACCGGGGAGAGGCACAGCTCGCCCATCGTGCAGAACATATACATGAAGATCAGCCACAACGCGCTGACGGGGCCGCTGGCTTGATACAAGGACGCGGCTACCGCGATAATCGCAAACGCGATACCTTGCAAGAACAAACCCCAGCCAAATTTCGTGGGGATAGACGGGTCTTTACTGCCCAATTTGATCCACAACTTAGCAAACACCGGAGCTAACAAGACCACGAAAATCGGGTTGATCGCTTGGAAATAAGACGCTTTAAGCGTAATTTGCCCGATCAGCGGCAACGTCGGCGTTAAGTTGGTAGCTTCGGCGGCAAAGAAGTTAAGCGAAGTACCGGCTTGTTCAAAGAACGTAAAGAAGAACACCGCAAAGAACGTGAAGGTAAAAATCGCTTTGATTTTATCCCAATCTTCTTGCGTAAGCGGTTGTTCGGCGGCTTTGGCTTTAGCCACTTCGGCCGGATCTTGGATCTTATCCGCCTTGGTAGCGGGCAACAAACCGATATGGCCCAAATATTTATTTTGGGAAACTAAATACCACACTAACCCAATGAGCATCCCGAATCCGGCTGCCATAAAGCCGTATTTCCATTTATAAGCTTCTAAGACGTTATTTAAGTCGGTCGGTTCGCCAAAGAAACCGCAGATAAACGGCGCAAAGAACGCACCGATGTTAATACCCATGTAGAAAATGGTAAAACCGCCGTCGCGGCGGACATCGTTGGGCTCATAGAGTTCGCCCACAATCGTAGAAATGTTCGGTTTGAAGAATCCGTTTCCGATAATGATTAACGTGAGCCCGGTAGCAAGCGCCACAATCGGGTTGATAATTTCGTACGAAGCTAAGGTAAATTGCCCTGCCGCCATCAAAATAGCCCCAATCGTAATGGAGTGGCGTTTGCCGATATAACGATCCGCCAGGTATCCGCCCAACACAGGCGTCAAATACACTAGGGCCGTAAATATCCCATATACTCTGCTGGATGTAGCTTTGCTAAACCCAATTACGGTACTAATCATGAAGAGCGACAGAAGAGCCCGCATGCCGTAGTAGTTGAAACGTTCCCACATTTCCACCGCAAAAAGCATATATAAGCCCTTGGGGTGTCCTGCTTTGGTAACGTTGTGTTTTACTTCATTGTCTGTCATTTTTACTTTTCTTCTCCTTACTTGTTTCAAAAGTGCATAAAAACAACTATCTTCTATTTTACTAAATATACGAGGAGGTCGTGGGAAAAATTTTACAGGCCGCCACCCAACAGCAGTTGGGTAGTTTCTTGCATGAGTTGAAAAATGCGGTAACAAACAAGTACAAAATAGTATCCGATAATACCCAGTATCGCCGAGTAAATCACTTTGGCTGTCGTGCCTATGCGCTTAGACATCCACACACACGGCAACGCAAACGGCCCGAGCACCAGCGCCAGCAAAATAATACCCGTATGGGAATATAAAAACCCGTGGCCCGGCTTTAAACTGCGTCCGCAACTGCGGCAATAGTTATCTTCCGGCGATACGGACACGTAACAATGTTTGCACGTAAAAGGTTTTAGATCCGTCATAACTGTATTCCTTTACTACGTAAAAACCGTTTGATGTGGCTGCGCGCGGCGGCTGTTTTGGCAAACGTCAGCCAATCTTGTTTGGGTTCACCGTTTTTGCGGGTGATAATTTCGCACACGTCGCCGGTTTTAAATTCGTAGTCCATGCGTACCATGCGGTTATTGACCTTGGCCCCCACGTAACGGTTGCCGATATCGGTATGAATCGCATACGCAAAATCAATAGGCGTTGAACCGACCGGGAGCGATTTAACGTCGGCACGCGGTGTAAACACAAACACCTGTTGCAAGTTGACGTCGGTTTTAAATCCTTCCAAAAATTCGCGCGGGGCGGTTAAATCTTGTTGCCACTCTATCCAACGGCGGATCCAGTTAATTTTTTCGTCAAAGTTTTTGTCTTGTTTGGTGTTCCCCGTTTTATACCGCCAATGCGCGGCGATACCGTACTCGCACGTGCGGTGCATTTCTTCGGTACGGATTTGTAATTCAATAATATCTCCGTCCGGCGAAACGACCGTGGTGTGGATGCTTTGGTACATATTGGCTTTGGGCGTGGCGATATAATCGGTAAACGTGCCGGCAATCGGTTTAAATACGCTGTGCACCACGCCTAAGGCGCGGTAACAATCTTGCACCGTTTTGGTAATGATACGCACGCCGAGCGAATCTTGAATTTCCGCAAACGATAAATGTTGGCTTTGCATTTTGCGGTAAATGGAATAATAATTTTTGGCACGTGCCAAAATGCGCGAATCTAACTGCGCGTTTTTGAGGGCCGGCTCCAAGTGTGCTTTAAAATGCTCTAGCGCGGCCTGACGGTCTGCCGTGCGGGCTTCTACCTCTTTTTTCAACTGTGTATATTCGGCCGGATGCAAGTATTTAAACGATAAATCTTCCAAATCGGTTTTGATGGTAAACATTCCCAGCCGCTGTGCAAGCGGCGCGTATAAAGAAATCGTTTCGTACGCTTTTAATTTCTGGCGTTCGGGCGGCAAGGCATCTAACGTACGCATATTGTGGGTACGGTCGGCCAGTTTAATTAAAATAACGCGCACATCTTCGGCCACCGCCACCAACATTTTACGCCAGTTTTCCACGGTTTCTTCATCGGTAGAAGAAAATTGCAAATCGCTGATTTTGGTAACCCCTTGCACCATGTGGGCAATTTGCGGATTAAATTCTTTACGCAAATCTTCCAAGGTAATAGATGTATCTTCTACCGTATCGTGCAAGAGCCCGGCGCAGATGGTATCGGCGTCTAAGTTAAAGTCCATTAAGATACTGGCCACAAATTGACAATGGATAAAATACGGCTCGCCCGTTTCGCGCTTTTGGCTGGCGTGGGCTTTTTCGGCAAAGTGATACGCCTTTTCAATCAAAGACGTATCTTGATTGGGGTTATACTCCTTGAATTTGTGCAGCAAGGTCTGCAAGTCAGGTGCTTGGTCCATAGTTATTTTTTCAAATCGTCCAAAATTTCTTTAGCGGCCCTATCAGCCACTCCCGGCTGACCTAACTGCGCGCGCAATTCCAACAGTTGCGCGTGCATTTGGGCTAAGCGTTGGGGCTCTTTGAACATCGCTATTGTTTCGTCCGCTAATGTTTGCGGGGTAGCGTGGTGTTGCAACAACTCTTTTACAATTTCCTTGCCGGCTAAAATATTGACAAGTGAAATAAACCGCACTTTAATAACTAAACGGGCAATAAGGGCCGTCGGCCAAAACAGTTTATACGCCACCACCATCGGCACGCCTAAAAGCGCATTTTCAAGCGTGGCTGTGCCGGAGCAGGCAAGCAAAAAGTCCATTTCTTTTCGCTTTTCAAAGTGTACATCTTTGACGAAATGAAATTGCGGGTGTAACGGCTCGCCAATGATTCCCGCCACGGCTTTTTCGTCGCCGTCCGGCAATAAAAACAGATACGCGTGCGTATGCGGGAACTCAGCCACCACCTGTTTAAAGGCCTGATAAAAAACGGGAGCCAAGCGTTTGATTTCACTAGGACGGCTGCCGGGCAAAATGCCCAGTTTCCACGGGTAAGAGGCCGGATCAGCTATATCGTATTTTTTTTGTGCGGGAGCAGGCATAAAATCTAAAAGCGGGTTACCCAAAAACACCGCGTTACCGCCAAATTTTTGGTGGAACGTGGGCTCAAACGGATAAATTACAAACATCTTGCGCGTGAGGTTGGCTAATTTTTTTGCGCGGTATTGGCGGCTAGCCCACACTTGCGGTGTTACATAATAGTAGGCCGGGATATGACGTTTAGCCGCCGCTTTAAGCACGTGATGATTAAACCCGTAAAAATCTACTACAATTACCGCCGCCGGGTGTGCGGTGTCCATATAATTTTCTAATTGGTGCAGTAAACTAAACCACAGCGGCAATTTTTTAAGCGGCTCTACAAACCCGGTAGCGCCTTGGCTGGCCAAATCAAGCAAAAAGCGGTCGCACAGCGGTTGCATGTTTTTGCCGCCCACAGCTGTAATACATACCTCGGGATCTTGTGCTTTGAGCGCGCGGATCAGCCCGGCGGCGTGAATATCGCCCGATACATCCCCCGCTACAATAAGTATATTTTTAGCCATACGGTTTCCCTTTTTTTTATTATACTTAATTCTGCCGGGAAGAACGTAAAAAATTCTTCGCGTACGTAAAAAATTGGACAAACCGGTTTTTATTAGTATAATGTTTACATAGATTAACCCAAGGACTGAACGCATGAAACGGATCTCTGTTTTATCTTTTTTTTATTTTTTGCTCGCCTTGCCCATATGGGCCGATGAAACCAAAGGCACCCCGGTAACGCTTTCCACCAAAGACGGGTGGGCCCTTTCAGCCACGTATTTGCCCGCGCAAGAGAGCAAACGCACGGTCATTTTGCTACACGATTTAAACAAAAGCAAAAAAAATTTTGCCGCATTGGAAAATGCGCTAGCGCAAAACGGTATTGGTTATTTAGCCGTAGATTTACGCGGACACGGGGCCAGTATCGGCGGTGGCAAAGCGTCCACGTTTGCGCGCGAAGGCGTAGACAACCCCTTTAACAAAATGACGCGCGATGTTGACAGCGCCATTGATTTTCTGCATAAAAAAGGCGTTAAAGATGCCAACCTGGCCGTATTGGGAGCGGGACTCGGAGCCAGCGTAGCCGCCAAGAGCATGACGTTCTGGCCGGACACGGCTTTACTCGCTTTGATCAGCCCCACGTCCAACGTGCGCGACGTGCTGACGATTCCCGCTATGCGGCTGTATAAAGGAAATGTGCTGATTGCGGCCGGTGCGGCCGATAAAAAAATGTTTTTGGAAGCGAGTGTGATTCGCAATGTAGCGTATTTAACTACGGGTACGGAAAACGGAAAAGTTACCTTTTTGACCGCGTACGATAAAACCTCGCATGAAATGTTGGACCAGTATTTAATTCCCGCTGTGATTCAATGGCTCCAAACGCCTAAGCGCCCCGACGTAATGCCCGATGCCGATACCACCGTCCAAGCAGACACGCACGAGCAAACCGAAGGGCTTGCGGTAGAGCCATCCGGTACAGAGGAGTCATTAGTACCTTCTGTGCTTTAGTAACAAGCAAGGAGAGCGACCATGAAACCGTCGCGCATCGTATTTCCGGCCTTTTGGTTCGGAAAGAGTGATATCCAACAAGCCCAAGAGCTCGCCCGTCAAGGCGTGGGTGGGTTTTGCGTGTACGGCGGCACCGCTAAGCAAACCACAGAACTGATCCGCCGCCTAAACGATGTTTCCCCTTACGGCCGTTTACTTTTTTGCGCCGATATCAAAGAGGATTTATCCGAAATTATTACGGACGCACCCGCGTTACCGCCCAATCATAAATTAGCCCAATTAGACGTTAACGACGCCCCCTACCGCAAGGGCAATTTGTTGGGGCAACTGGCCCGCGCGGTGGGGATAGATTGGGTACTGGCTCCGTCGGTAGATTTGGGGTACACGTCGCCCTCTTTGGCCGACGACCCGATGAGCGTTACCCGTTTGGCAGGCGACATGATTGCGGGAATTTCCAACGCCGGGGTACTGAGTTGTATTAAATATTTCCCCGGTATCAGCGGGGCACTTAAAACACTCTCGCAACTGGAAGATGCGGAATTTGTACCGTATAAAAATCTATTCAGGCGCGCCGATGCCGTAATGCCTTCCGACATGTTATTTCCGAATTTGGACGACAACACACAAGCGATGTTATCCGACAAAGTGATTAAAGGACTTTTGCGAAAACGGCTTAATTATAAAGGGTGTATTGTCAGTTTTCCGTTAAGCCGCACCAAACTGCGCTACGAAGAAGCAAGCGCGGTTAAAATGTTGCATGCGGGTGTGGAAATTATCTTAGCGCCAAGTAACGCGCGCGGCGTGATTGACGCGATCACGCGCGAAGTCAACCGCGGTTTACTGACCGATCATATTTCGCAAGCCGTGTCTAATTTAGAGATGTTTATCAGCAAAGTTTCTTCCGGCCCGGAGCCGGGCGACATTAAAACGGTTTTTGCGCAAGCCAAAAAAGCGTTTTAGAAATTATTGCATAAACGTGTAAACGCGGCCGCCGCTACCATCCGCTAATTTAGTAGTACCTTGAAAAAGTTTCGTGCAGTAAGAAACATTATCTGCCATAGCGTATGTACCCGATTTATTTTCTCCGCACAAAAGCGTATCTCGCGAAATAGTAGTAGACTCATGTTTCTTCCAAATTTGAAATTGCCCACCGGTATATTTACCGGACAACCGGGTAATAACTAAACCGATATACGTTTCGTTATTGGTACGATAAAGCTGCAAAGACCATTCCTCGTTAGACAAGGCAGGATACCCATTAATAGCCGCTACCGTTCCCGTCCACGGGATATCTACACTCAGTTCATCAAAACTGTCCGGCCAATTTCCGTTGGCGAGCTGGTAGGCCTCGGCCGCTTGATACACGCTTTTTAATAAGGTAATTGCTTGCGTGGCTTTAGATTTTTCCACCGCTTTTTGATATTGCGGCAGAGCCACCGCCGCCAAAATACCGATAATGAGAACAACGACAAGTAATTCAATGAGCGTAAAGCCCATTAAACTAGGTGTCATCCCCGAGTGTTTCTGTCGGGGATCTTCCACCTTCCCATTAAAAAAGCGTTGTTTTTCCTCTTTCAATAACAACTTAGAAAGAGGAAGATTCCCGACAACAAATTTCGGGAATGACATCTTAATTTGATTTAAACAACCCAACAAACTACTTTTATTTTCCATACATATCCCTCCACATACTTTATGTTTTTCTAAATGGTATCAAAAAAAAAAAACAAAGTCAAGCTTTTTTTCACAACGAAAAACCTCCCCGGACGTTTTGTCCGGGGAGGTAGTGCAACAAAAAGATAAGTTTATTTCACAATCGCTTTATACGAAATATCCTCACGCAAACTGTTGTGTACCGGACAACCTTCCGCCGCTTTGGCATAAAAATCTTTTTGCGCTTGAGTTAAATTTTCCGGAAACATAAACGTCAACGCAAACGACGTAATGCGTGTATGTTTTTCATCAAACCCGGGCACAACGGTCAGTTCCGTGCCTTCCACCCGTTCGCCGCGGCGCACCGCCAAAAACCCAATCATCGTCAGCATACAAGCACCCAGCGCGTTGGCTAACAATTCGCCCGGGTTCATATCGTGGCGAGGATCGTTAAACGCCGTTTTGACAACAGCTTGCTTACTCTCCAACGTGCCCACGGTGTTTAAATCAGCTTCTAGTTTTAGTTTAATTTCGCTCATAAAATTCCTCCTGTGTTTTATCTTACCAACTTGACGGCCAACAAGCCGCCCGTTTTTTTAGTTAGATGAGTCCGTTTGGGCCAGGCGGGTAAAAAGATCTTTTTGCTCGCGCGTGAGCGTGCGCGGCACGTCAATCGTCAGCGTGACATACAAGCTACCTTTACTGCTAAGTCCTTTGCCGCTTAATTTTAATTTTTTACCGCTGTGCGTGCCGGCGGGTACTTTTACTTTGATAGGGCCGTCTAACGTAGGCACAAAAATCGTACCGCCCAGTGCCGCCGTCCACGGCATGACGGTTACCGGGATATATAAATCTTCGCCTTCCAAGCGGTACATCGCGTGCGGACGAATTTTAACAATTAAATATAAATCACCTGTACCGTTGCGGGTTGGGTTACCCATGCCTTTGAGTTTAATTTTTTTACCTTCACTAACGCCCGCGGGAAGTTTTACCGTTACCGTACGTCCGTTAGGCAATGTCAGTTGCATATTACCGCCGCGGTGGGCGTCTTCCAAATTTAGCGCAAGTTCGGCTTCTACGTCACCCGCCGCTTGACCGGACGCCGCCGAGCGGCCAAAGTTTTGTCCAAAACCGCCGCCGGAAAAGCCACCCATGCCGCCAAAAATACTTTGGAAAAAATCACTAAAATCGCCGCCGTCAAATCCGCCGGAAAATTGCGCGCCGCCGTTTTGAAAGCCGCCGAAACCTTGCCCGCCGTTATATGTATATTGTTGGTAATTTTGATACGGGTTACCGCCGTAAGAATTGCCGCCGCGCGCACGCGCACTACCGCCGCCGCGGGAATAATTTTGGTAACCCTCTTGCCCTACTTGATCGTAAATTGTCCGTTTTTGTTTGTCGGATAAAACGGTGTATGCCTCGTTTAAATCTTTAAATTTTTCCGTCCACGTTGCCTTTTCGCTCTCCGGGTGCATATCCGGGTGACATTTGCGCGCTTGTGTTTTAAACGCTTTTTTAATTTCCGCGTCAGACGCGTTTTTGCCCACGCCCAGAATTTTGTAGTAATCTTTATAATCTGCCATAATTCCCCCCTGTTTGATACCATTATATAATTTTAATGCACCAAATTCTTCTTGCAAATTAACACGAAGACCCCTTTGCAAAAGATAACATCAAACGCCCCAAGAGGTCCAAGGCCTCATGCCCGGCCCGGCGAAGGGCTTGTTGCGTTGCAAAGCAACAGTGCAAAAACAGTGTGGCTCCAATTAAGTGAAAGTTAACTCCCAAAATGCCTGCCCCCGGCAAGGGGGTTGACAAATCAAAAAAAAAAACGATAATAAAGGGACGAAAAAAAATTAAATCAAACTAAGACGTCATGCTGAACTTGTTTCAGCATCTCACCTTGTTTCTGATTTAAAAAGCGGTGAGATCCCGGATCAAGTCCGGGATGACAGCATTATTAAGGAGAAAACAACATGAACAAACAAGCATTTACGTTAATAGAATTATTAGTCGTAGTTCTCATCATCGGCATACTCGCCGCGGTGGCCTTGCCGCAATACCAAAAAGCGGTGTGGAAAAGCCGCTACGCCACCATGAAAGCAATGGTTAATGCTTTAGCCGACGCCGAAGAAGCATATTACCTTGCCAACGGGGAATATACAACCGATTTTGACGCCCTTGGCGTGGAACTACCGGGATGTACCAACTCTTCTTGTCAATTCTCGTGGGGGTACTGTCGCAGAAGTCTTTCGGCGACCAGCACCTCCTACGTGGAGTGTTTGTTACTAAAAAACGGCATGTTTATAGGTTATCAACGCAATTTCAATTTTAGCGTCAGAAATCCCGCCAAAGCGTATTGTTATGATTATGTTAAGACGGGATTAGGGTCTAAAATTTGCCAAAGTGAAACGGGACGTAACGCCCCGGATGAACTCGGCTCCACGCACGGTTATTCTTATCCTTAATTTTTCCGCCCCGCGTATGCGGGGCGGTTTTATAGCACCTGTACAAAATGCTATAATAAAATATGGAAAACAAATTTGCCAAAGAAGGTTTGACCTTTGACGACGTACTCTTAGTTCCGCAACACTCCAGCGTGTTGCCCAAAGACGTGGAACTTAACACCCGCCTAACCCAAAAAATCAAACTCAATATCCCGCTAATGAGTGCGGGTATGGATACCGTAACCGAAGCGCGTACCGCTATTGCTATTGCACGCGAGGGCGGCATCGGCATTATCCACAAAAATATGCCTATCGCCGACCAAGCCGCCGAAGTGGACAACGTCAAGCGTAGCGACAACGGCGTAATTGCTAGTCCGTTTTTCTTGCATCCGCAAGATACGCTGCAAAGCGCGTGGGACATTACCGCCAAATACCACATTTCCGGTGTACCGATCGTGGATGAAAACCAAAAGCTCGTCGGCATTATTACCAACCGCGATATGCGCTTTGAAACCGACGGCTCACGCAAAATTAGCGAGTTAATGACCAAAGACAACCTCGTTACCGCACGCAAAGGGACTTCGCTAGATGAGGCCCGGCAAATTTTACAAAAACACCGCATTGAAAAACTTCCGCTTACCGACAAGGACGGCAAACTCTGCGGACTCATTACCATTAAAGACATTGAAAAAGCCATTAAATATCCCAATCGCGCTTGCGACGATAAAGGCCGCCTTTTGGTGGGTGCCGCTATCGGCATTACCAAAGATATGCTCACCCGCGCCGAAGCACTTTTAAACGCGCAAGCGGATATCCTTGTGTTAGACACCGCCCACGGACACAGCCAAGGCGTTATGGAAGCCGTCAAAACACTTAAAAAGACGTTCCCGTCTTGCCAGCTCATCGCCGGCAACGTGGCTACCGCCGAAGCAACCGAAGATTTAATTAAAGCCGGGGCCGATTGTGTAAAAGTCGGCATTGGGCCGGGTGCTATTTGCACAACGCGCATTGTAGCCGGTATCGGCGTGCCGCAACTGACCGCCGTGTACGATTGCGCGCAAGTAGCCGCTAAATACAATGTGCCGATTATTGCCGACGGCGGCATTAAATTCTCCGGCGATATTGCCAAAGCACTCGCCGCCGGAGCCAGCGTGTGTATGCTCGGCTCTTTGTTTGCCGGAACGACCGAAGCACCGGGCGAAGATATCCTTTTTAACGGCCGCAAATTTAAAACGTACCGCGGCATGGGCTCGTCCTCGGCCATGAAAGCCGGCAGTAGCGACCGCTACTTCCAACAAAATTCCAAAAAACTCGTGCCCGAAGGCGTAGAAGGCCGCGTGCCGTATCGCGGCGATCTGGGCGACGTCGTTTATCAGCTTTTGGGCGGACTTCGCGCCGCTATGGGTTATTGCGGCGCACGCACCATAACGGAACTGGCCCAAAAGAGCAAATTTGTACGCATTACAAACGCGGGACTCATTGAAAGCCACCCGCACGACATCACTATTACCAAAGAAGAAAGCAACTATTCAAGCAAAGGACTTTAATATGAATAACGAACTTGTCTTAGTAGCTGACTTCGGCGGACAGTACAACCAACTCATCGCCCGCCGCGTGCGCGACCAACATATCTATTGCGAGGTCGTACCGTTTGGCAAAATTTTAGAAGAAGCCAAAAAACGCAACCCACAAGGCATTATTTTCACAGGCGGACCGGCCAGCGTATATGCAGACGGCGCACCCGGCGTGCAAAAAGAACTTTTTGAACTCAACATCCCCATTTTAGGCATTTGCTACGGCATGCAACTAACCGCACATGTACTGGGCGGCAAAGTAGAAAGCCCGACGCACAAAGAGTACGGAAAGGTAGAAATAACGCTTGATAAAACTAGCGCACTCTTTGAGGGCATTGACGAAAAAAATACGTGTTGGATGAGCCACCGCGATTATGTGGCGCAAGTACCCGCCGGGTTTACCGTTTGCGCGCATACGAAAATGTGCCCCGCGGCGGCTATGGAAAATGCGGCTAAAAAAATCTACGGTGTGCAGTTCCACCCCGAGGTGGTGCACACGCCGTTTGGGCAAAAGTTGTTACACAATTTCCTCTACAATATCTGCGGCTTAACAGGCACGTGGACCATGGGCAATTTTAAAGAAGAAGAAATCGCCCGCATTAAAAAAACCGTCGGAAACGGGCGCGTGTTGTGTGCGCTGTCGGGCGGGGTGGACTCGTCCGTGGCGGCGGTGCTTGTACACAAAGCAATCGCCAATCAACTCACTTGCGTATTTGTGGATCACGGACTACTTCGCAAAGACGAGGGCGACCAAGTAGAAAAATTATTTAAAGACACGTACCAAATGAATTTAATTCGCGTCAACGCGCAAGAGCGGTTTTTAAATAAACTAAAAGGCGTTACCGATCCCGAACAAAAACGCAAAATTATCGGCGCAGAGTTTATTGCCGTGTTTGACGAAGAAGCCAAAAAACTCGGCCACATGGACTATCTGTTGCAAGGTACGATTTACCCCGATGTGATTGAAAGCGGCAGCGGGGCCTCGGCCGTCATTAAAAGCCACCACAACGTAGGCGGGTTACCCAAAGATTTAAAGTTCAAACTCTTAGAGCCCTTGCGCTTACTGTTTAAGGACGAAGTGCGTGCACTCGGAGAGAGTTTAGACATTCCGCACAAACTTGTGTGGCGTCAGCCGTTCCCCGGGCCGGGCTTGGCGGTGCGGTGTTTGGGCGAAATTACCGAAGAAAAACTGCATATCATCCGCGAGTCGGATGCGATTTTGCGCGAAGAAATTGCAAACGCGGGTTTGGACGAAAAAATCTGGCAATACTTTACGTTCTTGCCCAACATCCGCAGTGTGGGCGTCATGGGTGACGAACGGACGTATTTCCACACCGTTGGTATCCGTGCGGTAACCAGTACCGATGCGATGACGTGCGATTGGGCACGCATTCCGTATGAGGTGTTGGAAAAAATTTCTTCCCGCATCACGAACGAGGTGGACGGCGTCAACCGCGTGATTTACGACGTTACCAGTAAACCCCCCGCCACCATTGAATGGGAATAGGTTTGAAAAATCCCCGCGTATGAAACGCGGGGATTTTTTATAAATTCAAAGAGCCGCAAACTTTGTTCCCCAAACTTGTACGTCCCACGCACTCTATTTTATCGGGATACGGGGAATGAGTCAGCCAAACTTTGTACTCAAAATCTCCCTGAGTTTGGCAATTGCCATATATGCCATTTCCTTCCAAATTTGTTCTCAGCAGATCAGGACAATGCGAGACAACCAAATTATACGAATTGGAATCGGTTACCGGCCCGTTTAGAGGATCCATCAAGAAATAATTATCACACTTCCTGACATCGTTCGCGGACCCGTTACTATACGTAACTGTTGTACAGGCAGATAAATCCACATCTAACATTTCCCAGTCATTGGTATATGTTCCGTTCGCCATGTAATGCGCCTCCTCGGCTTGTTTAACTGAAGCCAGTAACGGACGCACCGTAGCCAAACGGCTTTTGACCACAGCTAACTTATATTGCGGCAACGCCACCGCCGCCAAAATACCGATGATAAGAACAACAACCAATAATTCAATAAGCGTAAATGCTTGCTTGTTTTTCATACAACCTCCTTTGTTTCATTAAATAAAATGTAGCAAAAAAAAAAACGATGTCAAGCCCCCTTGTACTTTTTCTGCCAACAGAAAAAGTAACCAAAAAGAATTGGCCTCCAAGTCCCATTACGGGCCATACAAAACGGGACGTTTTTCAAACTCGCTATGCTCAAACATGAAAAACGTCTCTTCCGTTTTGTGCGGCCCTTCATAAGCGGGACAAGTCGGCTTTTAACAACAACAGTGATTATAGGTCAGGGTGCTCGCCGCACGGGCCAATTGCCTGACAAAAGTAAGAAAAACAATCAACAAAAGATTTACAAACTAAAAATGATTTACTATAATAGTTATGTAGTTAAGACGATTTATTCCCCGATAGCTCAATGGTGGAGCGACCGGCTGTTAACCGGTAGGTTGTAGGTTCGAGTCCTACTCGGGGAGCCATTTAAAACCCCCTAGCATTTGCTAGGGGGTTTTAAATTTATCCCGAGAGCGGGCAAACTGCTTTGCCCGCGTTAGGACGAGAAAGGCGCAGCGTTGTACGAGTTTGCGTGCGCGCCCAACGCGCCGCAAGGCGAGTACCGCGAGCCGGGGCCGCGAGCGGCGAGGGTCAACGAGCCGACTTGTGGCCGAGTCCTACTCAGCAAGTGCTGAGGGTTTTTTAATGGCTAGTCCGAGAGCGGGCAAACTGCTTTGCCCGCGTCAGCGTTTTTGTTTAGCCGGAGCCGGACGCGCGGGTCTAGCCGGATCGTGTCTTGCGGGCGCAATAGCCGGACGCGCTGGCTTAGCCGGGCCGTGTCCGGGGTGCCAATTTACCGGGTGATGAACAGCCGGCCCGGGTTTCACATGTACCGGACGAACAGGCGGGCGGGCCAGAGCATAGTGACGAATGATCGGTCTTGGCGGAGCGGGCCGGTACTGATGCATCGGGGGCCGCACCCGGTGAACACGCGGGGAAACATACGCAACGCGCATCGGCTCCGACGCATCTACCGTGGCCATACAACCGCCTAACATCAGGCAAGCCCCTATTATTAAGCTCATCTTGTTCATACAAACACCTCCTTTGTTGCTTGTTACTTCTTTGACTAAAACACCCGGCCAAAAACTTTTATTGCACTTTTTATATAATATAAGTAGTTATGAGATTAGGTGAATTTTCAGAAAAGACGCGTGCCTTTTTTAAATTATCGTTGCATAAATACTCGGTGTTTTTGCTACATTTAACACCGCACCAAAACATCGCGCAAACGGTGCTGACGTATACGTTTATCGGGGCGATCATTTTGTCGTTGCCGTTTATGACCAGCACGCGCGTACCTTTTTTGGATAATTTATTCACAGCCGCGGCGGCAGTATCCACCGCCGGGTTACAAACCGTCAATTTTGCCGATTCTTATTCGTTTTTAGGAAAACTGATGGTGCTGATTTTAATTCAAATCGGCGGACTTGGTTACATGACGTTTTCGTCGTTTGTCTACCTGTCATTTTCGCAACGACACCGCTTGCGCCACCACCAACAAGAATCGCTATCGGCCGAAGTTTCACTTCCCAAAACATTAGATATCACCTCGTTTTTGCGCTCGGCGATTGTATTTACGATTGTGGCCGAAAGTTTGGGCGCGGTATTTTTGTTCAACTATTTCCGCCACCATGATTACACGGTCTTGAATGCGGCGTGGTATAGTATTTTTCACAGCGTGTCGGCTTTCTGTACCGCCGGATATGCGTTGTGGCCCAACGGACTGGAAAATTTTGTGGACAGCAAAACCATTAACATCGTTATCTCGTGTTTGATGTTGTGCGGGTCTATGGGTTTTATCGTCGTAACCGACGTGTTTAATTTTATCCGCCGCAAAACAACGTCTATCTCGCTTACTACCAAAATGATTGTATTGGCTACTTTTCTTATTCTAGCCATTGGCACACTTTTCCTATTTGTTACTTCCCCCGGGCTGACCATTTGGGAAGCGTGTTTCCTGTCCATTTCTACTATGACTACCGCCGGGTATCATACGGTAAACATCGGGCTCTTGTCGTCGTGCTCGCTACTGGTTTTAATTATGCTGATGTGCATCGGCGGGGCCCCTTCCGGCACGGCGGGCGGCATGAAATTAACGTCTTTTTTCAGCGTACTGGCCATTATGTATACACGGCTGCAACTGCGCACCCGCGTGCAAGTGCTGGGGCGACGCATCCCGCTAATGCGTTTATATGCGGCTACCTCTACTTTCCTATTATATACGATGTTTTTACTCACCAGTATTTTCCTACTAACGTGGACGGAAAAACTGCCGTTTTTAAATATCGTATTTGAATCGGCCGCCGCACTAAGCACAAGCGGACTTTCCACCGGGATCACACCTACTCTTTCCGTGCTGGGCAAACTTATTATTATCGGTACGATGATTATTGGGCGTATTGGCGTATTAACTTTTGGCGTTGCGCTGCTCAGCCACGACGATGATGAAGACGAAAACCCCCAAACAAAACCGACGGAAGATTTAGCTATCTAGTATGAAATTTTATTTGATCAGTTTGGGATGTCCTAAAAATTTAACCAACAGCGAAGAATTTTCCGCGCGGCTACTGGCCCGCGGACATAAAATGGTTTTCTCGCCGGACAAAGCTGACGAAATTATTATTAACACGTGCGGATTTATTGCCTCTGCCGTTAAAGAGGCGAAAGATGAAATTCGCCACGCATTGGAACTTAAAAAGCAAGGTATCGTCAAAAAAGTAGCCGTTACCGGGTGTTTGGTGGAGCGGTTTAAAGAACAAGTGGCCAAAGAATTTCCGGGCATTGACACGCTTTTCTCTATCGGCGCGCAAGCGGAAATTGAAAAAACACTTAAAACGCGCGGCACGTTATTAGAGCCGTTACCGTCGTCTTTGTATTTGCCGGAATATAAAATGAGTTTAACCGCCCCGCATACGGCGTATTTGAAAATTGCCGACGGTTGCAACAACCGTTGTGCGTATTGCACCATTCCGTTTATCCGCGGCAATTACCGCTCCAAACCGATGGAAGATATCGTGCGCGAAACGCGGCTGATGACCCAACACGGCGTGAAAGAAATTTCGCTCATTGCACAAGATACCACGTCGTACGGCATAGATTTATACGGCAAAGTGCAATTTTTAGAGCTATTGGAAAAATTACTCAAAATTCGCGGGTTGGGAAGATTACGCATTATGTACGCCTATCCGCACCGCATGACGCGCGACATCGCACGGCTCATGGCAAGCACAGATAAAATTTTCCACTACGTAGATATCCCGTTGCAGCACATTGCCGACCCGGTATTAAAACGCATGAACCGCCATTGTGACGGCGCGCAAATTCGCCATACGTTAGATATGCTTAAAAAAGAAGTGCCGGATATTTCACTACGGACAAACTTTATTGTCGGTTTCCCGCAAGAAACAAAAAAAGATTTTAATGAGCTTAAAAAGTTTGTCAGCGAGTATGAATTTGACAACATGGGCGTGTTTGAATATTTCCGCGAAAAAGGAACTGCGGCGTATGACATGAAACAAATTCCCGCCAAGATAAAGCACGAACGCGCCCGCGAGTTGGAAGAAGTACAAAGCCGCGTGATTGATAAAATCAACAAGCGTTTAATCGGCACCACGCTGGAAGCCATTGCCGACGGGCCGGACTATGGACGCACCTACAAAGACGCCCCGGATATTGACGGCAAAGTAACGTTTACGCGTCCGGTAAAACCCGGTACTATTTTTAAAGCGCGCGTAGTAGCCGCCCAAGGATATGAACGGGAAGTGGAGCCGGTGAAATAATTTTGGGCCTATTGAAATGTATAATATACATACCCTAAGTCCGCAGTATGTGCCGTATCTTTGGTAAGACCGGCACAAACCGATTTGCTTAATTTCTCTTGCGCACCACCGTATACGCGGCACTCGCGGATCCCTTTTACCAACCGGATATAATATCTAAGCGCAAAGTCGGCCAAACTACATTTAATTTCTTCCCCTTCAAGTATGCATTTCCCCCACCTAAATTTATTTTTGTTAGGCCCGCTGCCGGAAAGTTCTATCGCCAACTCATCCAGTTGTGTGGCGTACGACCCGTTTGCTAAATAATATACCGTCTGTGCTTTATATAATGCCTCACCTAGCGTTATCAGTTGAATATACCGCGCTTTAACAACCGCTTTTTGATATTGTGGCACGGCCACCGCCGCCAAAATACCGATGATGAGTACAACGACCAAGAGTTCAATGAGCGTAAATGCTTGCTTGTTTTTCATACAACCTCCTTTGTTTCATTAAATAAAATGTAGCAAAAAAAAAAACGATGTCAAGTTTTTATTTTTCTCTCGCTATATCCCGCATAGAAACCCTGCGGGATGACGAGCGAGAGAAAAAT